>CAJOQI010000086.1 GCA_905236895.1 uncultured Peptostreptococcaceae bacterium
AAATGTCGGCGAGGGCCCGGACCCGCCTGTATAAGTGAAGGGGCGGGTCCGGCGGCGCTATCCTCTGCCCGTCACTGTAAGCATAATCACTTATCTGTTCATAACCTGTCATTATTTCCCCCACAATGGGAGTCCTTTTGTTTCCATAACTCACCAAGCTGCTTCCACTTCTATTCCAATTATCTTCTCCGGGTCTAAAGAGGAGCCTTACTCTATTCATATCCTTATCAATATAAACCGTATCCTCTTCCACCCTATATTCCTCGGGAAAAATAAAATTATTTGACGCATCCCGCATTCCGTCCACCAGAATTCCTATCATATCTATGGCCGTAACCTCATCCACCTTAGGCACATCCTTAAGTTTTATATATCCTTCTCCGTTGGCATAGGAAATCACCTCCCCATCCTCTTTCAAATAGAATGTGGTTGGAAGAAAAAGTCTTAAATTACCGGTGGATATAATATCCATTTGATACCTTTTTACAGAATTGGAATTCATCACTTCCAAAAGCATATTTCCCATTTTCTCTTCTCCCCTCTTATCCTCCACAACTCATACAGGGTCCATATCCCTTATCTATTGCATCCATTTCATCCATCTCTATATAAAACTTTGTTACCGCATTGCAGGATCCAAAGTGATAGTCAGTTCCCTCTCCCCAGAAACAGAATACGGGTGTTCCCAAGGCCGCTCTCTCGCTGTGACAATTGGGACAAGGAGTATGATTTCCCTTAACCCCCTCCGTAAGATAAACCATATAGCAATCGGGATTTATAAAGGGGCAACCTCCGTTATGATATTTTTCCCCGCTTCTGGGAAAAACATAAACCCTTTTATATATTTCACCTCGGTTAAACTGGCTTTCATCTCCCGTATTAGGTCTTCTTCTCCCGGTTATTGCTCTGGACCTAATCCCAATCTCAAAGTGCATGCTGCTGATTCTTCCCAAGGGATTCATTCCCCCTGCACTTAGCAAAAGATTTAAGGAAATAAGATCATTCATATTCCCCCCTTCATGCCTATAGCTATATCCCGTAACCATCACAGCATCAATCGCCGGGTTTTCCCTCTTAATCCTACTCACCACCGCAATGGGAGCTGATATGGGCTCACTTATTACCGCTGCTCGAGCATCGGCTTTGATAAGCTCATCACAGGTTGAAAACACGGCCCCTTCAACTGAAGCTATGGCCGGAAGAATCGAAATAAGAAGGATCATCCCAAGAATAAATGGCGGAAGAACCAAGGTAGCCTCAACCAAGATACTGCCCCTCCTATTCTTCAGCACCCTGCTCCTCAACAGCCCTATTCTTTTCTCCTTTCTTCCAATCCTCTCAATAATAGTCCCTAAAGCTGTGACTCTTTCCGTTGACCTTGATTTCATAATCTATTCCCGTACAATAATCTGCCAATCTAAAATCCCTATAACAATTCTTTTTCATATCTATTTCTATTAAATCCATCATCCTTAGCACCCGTGTTTTTTCTCCAAGGAGAAATATCATGGTAAAGAGATAGTCCTCGTAATACTCTCCTTTTTGATTTCCCGCATATAAATATCCTTCACCTGAATACTCCAATATGGTTTCCAGCTTTAGTGCCCAGGAACCCTCCTCCTTCATATAGGGCACCGGGTGCCCATGGATCAAAAGTCTATAATCGTTTACGCTTTCTCCGAAGGCCCATGCTGCAAGAAGGGCCTGCTGAACCGCCGGAGCACCGGGTCCCGGAGCAATTAATTCAGCCACCAGAAGAGCCTCTTCAGACATTCTTTCATTAGTATTGATATAGGCATAATTCAGAGCCTCCCTTAGGGCAATAATTCGATTCCTTGTAGAATAATAGTTTTCTCTATCGCTTTTCTTTCCTGCCAGCACATATTCCATCTCGTATTTAAGGAAAGCATCTTCCCTCACCCTCAAGGCATTACCGAAATGGTTCTTTATATAATAGGTTTCAATATAGGCATCCGTTCCGGAATAAACCGCATCCTTGATACTTCCAATACCGGACAACAAACCATCCAAATAATCCAAAATGCTGTCGTCGGTTCCCTGAGCAGAAGGAAGACTGCCAAGTATTCTTCCGTTGGTTATACTTGCCCCTGATATTTCACCGGGGTATTCATAATCCTCACTCCCTCCTCCGGAAAACCCTCCTGTCGAAAAGCTTGCCACCGCATCCGTTAAGGCCACCGCCCTAATCTGTTTCACCAATTCATCTCTATTATCAAGTCCATACCCTGCCACGGAACTTCTGCAGCCTTCGTAGCTTATATATCCCTTCCCGTCAAAGGAATAGGATGCCAAATAATCAAGCTTTGCATCTATCTCTTCCGGAACCCCGTAATATCCAAGTAAACCATATCTTTCATATAGATTAAGATCGTATTCTCCCAAAAGAGAAGATGCCCAGAGCCTTCCAAGGCTCTCCACCGAAGCGTCCACAGCTTTGCTCCCAACCACAGTAATAAATATGGACATCATTAAAACCATGGAGGAGCAGATCATCATTATTAGCACGGTGACCTGCCCCTTCTTACTCCGTAAGTACATCACCCAATCCTCCTGCTCTTATAACCCATCCCTCATTTATCTTTATCCATCTGCAGGAGTAATTCTTTTCAAATAGTCCATTAAATGCTCCGTCAGCTGAGAGTAGTAGCCTGTCTTCAATTTCCAAATTTTTATAAGGCGAACCATCTATGTCGCATTGAAAAAGAATCTCCTCCTGAACATCAAGCTGCATCTTGAAGGATGCTATGTGGAATTGCACCAAACATATTAGAGTGAGAGCTATCAGAAAAACCAGGGGAAGCACCATGGAGGCCTCCACAAACTGACTCCCTTTTTTATCTAATCTTTTCACCATGGGTTAGCCGTTGAGATCAGCAAAGGTATTATTTATGAAAGCCGTAATCTGGGCTCTGAAAATGAACCCCAAACTGATGGCCAAGGCAATAAGTATTGCAACTTGCACCATCTCCATCCCTCTTTTATCCCTCAATCCTTTGAACCATTTCATACCTTTCCTCCTTTCCTTCTTTGATAATCTATATTTGCATCAACGCCGGTGCGGCGGTGACGGCGATTAAAACCAGGAGCATCAGGGCCATAGGTCCGGAAAGCTTTGTTTCTGCCTTGTGGCCCATCTCCTCTGCCTTCTTTTTTCTTTCATTCCATAGGAGCCTACTCTCTTGTCTTAACTTCTCGCTTAAATCCGCTCCTCTATATCTATTGTCTGCAATAATCCCCGTAAGCCTGGAAAACTCCTTAATCTTAAGCTTCCCTGCATACTCCGACAGAAAAGCTATGCTTTCGGAATTGGTTCCCGCTGCTTCTTCCGAAGCCTTAATAACCATCTTGCCAAAAGCGTTTGTGCCACCTTGTTTTCTATATCCATCTGCAATCCTTCCAAAGGCATCCTCATATATCAGTCCGCAGGACAGAAGAAGCAGCAGCCTATCGCTAAAGCCCGGGATGGCCATTAGTATTTCATCCTTTTCCTTCTTTATCCTTTGTTTCTCCTTATCCTTGGAATCCCTGTACATAAACAGAAAGACCAGAGGTATTGCCGGGATGGGAAGAAGATAGGTTTTGGGTATATCAGGCTTGGTCCATTTTAGGATTGCACCGTTCTTCCCTTCCCTTGGAAGTTCCATCAATTCTCCCTCTTCACGCTTTATATTGTTTAGATCCCTGGTTGTTTGACTTATGGAGCTGCTTACCATAAGTTCATCCATCTTTTGCTGGTCAACCTCTTCATCATTTGTATTTGCACCCCCATCTCTATCCCTTGGAATAAGCAAAACCTCTCTCTTTTCGCTGGTTTCGTTTTTCAAGGCTTCAACCCTTATGGGCACACCCTTGGAGCTTATAAAAACCCCTACTACATCCTCCCCCTCCGTAAGATACTTCTCCTGGTTGTTCCTATACGACATATATAGAAGCGGAATAAGCGCTATTAGGGCCAAGGCCAATAAAAGGTTTCTCACTTTCCTTTCCAGAATATAGTCTATAAACTCACTCATAACCTCTTACTCCTAAACCCTTATTCTTGTTATCTTCTCAGTCAAATATATTGCAAGTCCCATGGTCCCAAGGGCGGCGGTCATTATTATTCGACCGGCAAAAGTCTTATACATCACATCCATATATCCCGTGGATGTCATTCTCAGAAATCCAATCATCAAGGCAGGCATAAATCCGATTATTCTCCCCTCGAATTTTCTTTGTGAGGCCATGGCTTTGATTTCTCCTTCCAGGGTAATCTTCTCGCTGATTATCCCCGCAGCTCTTGATGCTGCTCCAACCAAATCTCCTCCCGTATCCCTGCAAGCTCTAAAAACCGAAGCAAAGTCTCCAACATCCTCAAGCCCGCTCCTATCGGCAAAGTCCTGCCAAAGCTCCAAGTCACCGGCTCCGGCCTTTTCCAGCATAACTACCATATGCTTTAATTCCTTTGACATAAGAGAGTCTTCTCCGTGGATCCCTGCCACATAGGGCTGAGCTTCTCTCATTGCCTCCCCCATATGCCTTCCCGTGGCAAAGGAAGCAGAGAAACTGTAGAGAACGTCCCTAAATTGATCCCTGATAGTCATCCGCCTCTTTTCCGCCAATAGTCTCTTGCAGGGACCTATTCCCAAAAGATATGCCGCAGGCGCCAAGACAATCATCAAAGCTTCTCCGTAAAAGATTTCACCAACCAAAAGGCATAGTGCCAAGCATCCCACGAAGAGAAAAACCTTCTCTTTTATATTAAGTACGTAGTCCCTATAATCCTCCACCTGCTATTCCCCTTAGCCTAAGTTTGGTATCATCCTTAAGCTTGTTTCCCGTTTTAATCAATCTTTGCTCCCCGTCGATTATGTATAGGGGATTAAGTATATAGCTATCACCCTTGAATCCGCACAGCTCCTGAACTTCCACAACCTTTCGTTCTCCCTTGGTGTCTCGCATCAGATGAACCATAATATCTATGCCCTCGGTTATTTGAGCTCTTATGGCATCAATTGGAATATCGGAGCCGCTTAAATACATAGCTTCAAGTCTTCTAAGCATTCCTCCGGCAGAATTGCCGTGGCCTGTGGATAAACCGCTATGTCCCGTATTCAGGCTTTGAAGCATATCTGCCGCTTCACTCCCCCTTACCTCGCCTACAACTATTCTGTCCGGTCTCATTCTCAGGCTGGCTCTGATCAAATCGTTCATGGTAACCTTGCCCTTACCCAGGGAATTGGCATTCCTGCATTCAAGCCTCACGATATTCTCAATATCCTCAAGCTGAAGCTCCAAAGAATCCTCGATAACCACCACCCTCTCTCCCCCGGGTATATAATCTGCCAGCGCATTTAAGAAGGTTGTCTTTCCCGATGAAGTCCCCCCGCTAACAAAGATATTGAACCCGGCCTCTACCAGGAGCCTAAGATCCTCTCCACATTCCTTGGTGAGACTACCCGCTTCCACCATATCTTCCAGAGATATCTTTTCTTTGCTGAATCTCCTGATAGTTAGAGCCGGTCCACCTATGGCAACGTTTTGCATGATTGCATTTACCCTGGAGCCATCCGGAAGTCTTGCATCCAGAATTGGGTTAAGCTCGTTTATCTCTCTATGAAC
>CAJOQI010000087.1 GCA_905236895.1 uncultured Peptostreptococcaceae bacterium
GGAGAAGTGTCGAGTCTCGGTGCAGGTATACTTTGGGTCCATCCATGAATTGCTGCTGGTTGCGTGGAATCTTGCATGGGCATCTGCCTCCGCATCAAAAAGCCAGAAAGGCACATAGATTCCTTTGATTTCGTCTATGTGATTTTCGTTGGTGAAAATCCTGGGAAGAAGTCTCTTCCCTCTTAAATGCTTCTTCAGTCCTTCCTTTGCAGCGTTCTTGTCCAGTTTGAAGGGAATGATATAGTCGGGACGAAGATCCCCCTTGAAGGCCGAGGGCAAAACCACGGCGTTTCCGCAATAAGGACAGGATGTAGCACCTATATCCTTGTCGCCTATTATCTCTCCGCCGCAGGATTCACAGGAAAAGACTCTAATATCGTCCGTCTCCCCTACCTGCCACTGAGTCTGGGGTTTCTCTTCCCACTCCATTTCGTCCTCCGTGTCCTCCATCAGATCCTCTTCATAGGATTGAAGGACGCTTTGATTGAACTCCGTGTCGCAATAAGGACACTTCAGCTTCTGGAGGGAAGTGTTCCACTCTATGGACCCGCCGCAGGAAGGGCATTTATATTCTCGAAGTCCAGCCAAGGGCTTTTACCTCCTCTATCAAAAAACAGAACGCCGAAAACCGGCGCTCTTAAACTGTCTATCGGTTATTACTCACCGAACTTTCTGCCGCATTCAGGGCAGAAGTTTGGAAGATTGTTCTGGTCAGCGGGAGCGTATCCGCAGCCAAGACATTTCTTTGCAGCTTCCGGTCTCTTGGTTCCGCAGTTAACGCAGAAATTATTGTCATTCATCTTTCCGCATTCAGGACAGGTCCACTGAGCTTTTTCTGCAGCTGCAACAGGAGCTGCCTGTACAGGCTCAACCGGTGTGGCCATCTGGGCCCCCTGGTTCTGTGCTGCCTGCTGGAAGAGTCCCGTTGCTGTGGCTCCTCCTGTATTCATTGCCATTCCCATGCCAATGAATCCGTTCATTGCGCCGGCTTCGTTCTTTGCCGCATCCTTCATGGCTTCAGCCGTAGCCTGGGAAATGGTTGCTGCTGCCATTGCAGGATTGCTATAAACAGCTGCGTCCTGAGCGGCTTTGATTCTCTCGGAATCTTCTTCTGAAAGAACGATTGGGTTCAGTGCTATGGAAACAACCTCAAGTCCTCTCTTAAGTCCCCAGTCTCTTGTAAGCTGCGCATTCATGGCATCGGTAATTTCGCCATAGTGGGCTGTCAGCTGGCTGGGTCTAAGCTCCAGATCCGAAAGCTTTCCAAGGGCGGGAGCCAGAGCATTAACAAACTCTGCCTTCAGCTGGGTCTCGATATTGTCGATTGTATAGTCTCTATCCACGTTTCCGCATACATTGGTGTAGAAAAGAAGAGGATCTGCGATTCTGAAGGAATAGACGCCGGAGCATCTGATATCAACTTCCCTGTCCAGTCCAATCTTGGAATCCACAACTCTGAAGGGGATGGGACTGGGTGTGCCGAATTTATTGTCTACCAGTTCCTTGGTATTAAAGTAATAAACTCTTTGATCCTTGCCTGCATCTCCGCCGTAGCTGAAACGCTTGCCTATTGCTTCAAAGGTCTGGTGGATTGCATCACCGAGGCTTCCTTCGAAAATGCTGGGTTCCGAAGATGTGTCATAGGTGAATTCGCCGGGCTCCGCACAAACTTCCACAATCTTTCCCTGCTCAACGATAATCATGCACTGACCATCGGCTACCGCAATACCGGAGCCGTCGCTGATAATATTGTCAGTTCCTTTGTTGAAATTACCTGATGTTCTCTTGATGCCCCTCTTAACCAATACATCGCTGGGCATAGCGTCACAATAGAAGAATTCCTTCCACTGATCCGTTATAACTCCGGTTGCGGATTGAACTGCAGCACCAACAACAGATTCTACCATTCTAATAAGGCCCATTTGTTTCTCCTTTCGTATATGCGGAATCCTCCGCCAAACGGCTTATCTCGCCTAAATTTATTATACTCCAAGAACGGTCAATCCTCAATGATTGTCTCCGCTCTTTCCGCATATCCCCCAGCAACCTTCATATTGCCTTGTTTGACATATCTTTCTCCTTGGTTTATATTCGATTTAGAAATGAGGTAATTGCTATGAAGAAAAAACAAAAAGTAATCGTACAGCCCGCTCCCAAAAAGGGAAGCAATGCTGTTAATATCGCAACCGCCATCACCCTTGTGGCCATGGTAGCTCTTGCGGCCATTGCTATTGCAATACCTTCAAAGGTAGGCGTGCCACTGGAGGACAAGGCTGAATAGCCTTAATCTTGGTTCCTTACAAATCAAGAAGGGACTCTTTTATTCCCACGGCTCTGGCAGCTTTGGGATTTTTTATTGCAATACCTTTTCTATACTCTAAGTCCGTTTTCATTATGTCATTTTAAGCGCGGCCTTGCAAGGAAACACTATTGGAAACTCAACTCTACTGTGATAAAATATCTTCAATATTTTTATTAACTTAAACGAGGGAAACCAAATGAGCAAAGAGAATTTTTTGGAAATGTATCGCCACTCCCTTTCCCATGTATTGGCCAAGGCAGTGATTGAAATTTTCGGCAAGGAAAACGTAAAATACGCCATCGGTCCTCAGATCGACGACGGTTTCTATTACGATTTTCTTTTGCCCAGAACCGTTACTCAGGAAGACTTTGCCGCAATCGAAGACAAGATGCGTGAAATCCTGAAGCGTCGCGAGACTTGGACTCGCGAAGAAATCAGCAAAGAATCTGCCATGGATCTCTTCAAGGACCAGCAGTTTAAGATCGAGCTGATTCAGGACCTTCCGGAGGACGAAACCATCAGCATTTATTATACAGGTGATGACTTTGTTGACCTTTGCCGCGGGCCTCACGTGGAGAATTCCGAAGATCTGCTTTCCGCAGCCTTCCAGATTCGCTCCGCTTCCGGTTCCTATTGGAGGGGCGACGAGAACCGTGACCAGCTTCAGAGAATCTACGCCTATGCCTTCCCAGACAAGCAGCAGCTTAAGGAGCACCTTGCTCTGATCAAGGAAGCCATGGAAAGAGACCACAAGAAGCTTGGACCTCAGCTTGGACTTTTCATGTTCGACGAAACCGCTCCCGGCATGCCCTATTGGCTGCCCAGAGGATGGAAGCTTTATAATACTTTGATGAATTTCTCCCGTGACCTGCAGGATGACTACGGCTATCAGGAAATCTGCGCACCGGTATTCAACAACCGCAAGCTCTATCTTATCAGCGGTCACTGGGCTCATTATCAAAACAATATGTTCGTTGTTCCCGAGCTGGAGAGAGACGAGAACGGACAGATTCTCCTGGACGAAAACGGTTCCTTCAAGATGAGGCCCGTTGAGGAAGCTGACATTTTCTCAGCAAAGCCCATGAACTGCCCCAACGCAATGATCGTTTTTAAGTCTCAGGTTAGATCTTATCGAGACCTGCCCTTGAGATTTTCTGAGAACAATGTTCTTCACAGAAAGGAAAAGTCCGGCCAGCTTAACGGCTTGCTGAGAGTTCAGGAATTCCGGCAGGACGACGACCACACCTTTGTTATGGAATCTCAGATTGAAGAAGAAATCGCAAAGATCTTCGAACTGACCGACAAGATTTATTCCACTCTTGGTTTGGAATATCGTGCAGAGCTTTCCACTCGCCCGGAGGATTTCATGGGGGATATCGAAGCATGGAATATTGCGGAGACCGCTCTTAAGAATATTCTGGATTCCAAATATGGCGAAGGTGGCTACGAAATCAACGAAGGTGACGGCGCCTTCTACGGACCAAAGATCGACCTTCAGATGAAGGACGCCCTTGGCCGTGAATGGCAGTGCGGAACCATTCAGCTTGACTTCCAGCTTCCTCTGAATTTTGGACTTAAGTATACGGCTCCCGACGGAAGCCTGAAGCAGCCGGTAGTTATTCACCGCGCACTCTACGGCTCCTTCGAGAGATTTATCGCAGTAATAATCGAAAACTTCAAGGGTGCCTTCCCCTTCTGGCTGGCTCCCACCCAGGTTGCAGTTGTTCCAATCAAGACGGAGCACAACGACTATGCCAAGGAAATCTGCAAGCTTCTGAGAGCTAACCGAGTTCGCTTTGAAGTTGACTACGAAGACAAGAATATGAATGCCAAGATCAAGGAGTTCAAGAATTTTAAGGTTCCATATATCGTAGTTGTTGGTGGACAGGAAGCAGAGAGCCGCACCGTTTCCATCAACGTCCGCGGAAGCAACCAGCAGCTGAGAAACGTACCCCTGGATACTTTCCTGGATATGTGCGATATGATGAACGAGGGAAAGAGCCTTGAGCTTATGAACGAGGTTCCTGCGGAATAATTCAACTAAAATTAAAAAGGCGTCCGGATTTTCATTCTTCCCGGACGCTTTTTTATTGTCTTTTTATGGATGACATTTCACAGCGCAGCCCTGCTTTTTCTCCCTGTCATCATGTCTTTCGCCTGCTATAGTGGACGGTCGTTTCTGGACTCCCTGCGGACTATCAGAATCATGGACACATCCATGATTATTACCACTACATAGAATAAAATTGTGGCCACGGTACTTGCGGTCATGGCACAGGTGTCGTAGAAACCGTGGAATAAAACAGCAATTACTATACCCATTATGCGTGCCGCTTTGGATTTTATCATATTGCCACGATTGTAATAGCCTTTGGCGCGACCGTAGAAAAGACCCATGAAAATGCTGAAGGCCATATGTGCGGGAACCGCCAGCACCGCTCTTGCAGGAGCTATGCTAAGGCCGTAGCCCATCAGATAGCCTATATTTTCGAAGGCGGCAAATCCAAGGGAAACGAAAACGGAATAAACGATACCGTCGAAGGAGCAGTTAAACTCCGGATGTTTCCACGAAGCCAACCTCAGCATCAGGTATTTACTTCCCTCTTCAACCAGGGCAATAACCAAAAAGCAAAGCACGATCATATATATGAGGCTATTGCTTGGCAAAAGCCTGTCCACCGCGCTCATTCCCACTCCTTCAAGGGCCATGGAAATCAGTGCCGCGGGAATTCCCAGGAGGGCCAGCCTAACAAGAAGCCTCACAGGCTCTTTCTCGATTTTGTCATGTTTATAGATAATCCACATCAGCAAGAGGGTTGGCCCCACCGCTGCCAATGCGTAAACTGAAATTGTGCTGCTATACATTTAGAGTCCTTTCCGCTTCTTCCTCTATGCTTCTGCATAAATCAAAGGCATCTGTAATATCTTCGCCGAAGCAAACCAATCCGTGGTTGGACATCAAAGCCCCTCTTATTGCTCCGGGTGTTTTCATCGCCTTAACCACATTCTCCGCCAATTCCATTGTACCTGCCGGAGCGAAATCCGCAATAGGAAGAATACCTTCGTAGGTTTTTGCTTCCGCCTCCTCATCCTCTTCGCCCCACTGCAAACCTCCTGTAAGTTCCAAAGGCGTTCTTGCAGCTGCGAAGACGGAGCTATTGGGTCCATGAGTATGAATTATTACCCTTGCCTCGGGAAAAGCTTGGAAGATAAGTCTGTGGAGGTCCTTTTCAGACGAGGGAATAAGGTCTCCTTCCCACTCACATGTTTCTATATTTACCTTAACTATATCCGCCCCGGTCATGCCTATATAGCTTCTTCCTGAGGGAGTGATTAACATATTGTTTTTGCCGAATCTCAGGGAAAGATTTCCCCGGGTTCCTTTAAGATAGCCAAGACTCATGAGAGATTCGGATAAATCCACCACCGCTTCCGCAGCCAAGGGGAAGGGTCTTTCCTCGGTCAGAACGTTTTCCTTTTCTCTTTTGGAATAGTCCTCCAGATAGACCTTTCTCTGAGCCACGGCCAATTCCTCATCAAGAGGAATTGCTCCGCCTATTGATTCTCCTTCTATTATTGCCCTGGAATTCTTTTCTATTATATCCCGAATTCTTTCGGCAGCCTCTTCGCTCTCCGCCTTAATGGCCAGAAAACTATTCTCCTCCGCATCCGCCATGACCAGGACCCCGGCTGTCTCTGCTCCATCCAAGGAGTTGATGTCTTCCAAAATATTGGCATCGCTATTTGCTTCAAACTCCGCGGAGGACATTACCGGCAGCCTATAACCCAAAGTCTGGGCCATATCCTCCAGCACCGCAACCAAGGGGAGACCTTCTTCAGCCACTGCAATACTATAGATGCTATCATCACCATAATATTTATATATCATCATAGAAGTCTCCTTCTTCTTCCATTTCTTGTTGGCGTCTTCTGGCTATTACCCTTGCCTTCCTCTCTTCTCTGATTCGTCTCTTTTTTTCTTCCTTCCTTCTTCTCACTCCGCCGCTTATGGTACCCAAGCCGCCGAAGAATTTATGGATATATCTGAAGAGTCCCTCTGTGGCAATTAAGAATACTCCAAGGAGCATGGCCGCCTTAAGGGTGATGCCGTCTATACCGAAGAGTTCCGGCATATATACGGTGCAAAGAAGCATTCCCGCAATTAGGATACCTATCATAATTCCGTGGAATTTATTCATGGGTACAGCCACCTTACCCAGGTAGAGGAATCCAACCAGGGCAACCAGCATGGTGCTGGCGGTGGATATGCACTCCGGCTCGATCTTAAAGACCTGGCCGAAGAGAACCATGGCGCTTACGGATATGAACATGGTAATACCCGCAGGGGCAGCCATCTTTAGCACATTGGGCAGGAATTTTCCATGAATTTTTTTCGTATTGGGCTCCAGAGAAAGTATAAAGGAAGGAACACCGATGGTAAATGCGCTGATCAAAGTTATCTGGGATGGCTTCAGGGGATAGCTCAGTACGCTGATCATGGAAAATATGGCCAGCAGCAGGGAGAAAATGTTCTTGGTCAAATATAGGGAGGCAACCTTTTGGATATTGTTTACCACCCTGCGGCCTTCGGATACCAC
>CAJOQI010000088.1 GCA_905236895.1 uncultured Peptostreptococcaceae bacterium
ATTGCTCCGCTAAGCTATTTGCCATTACTGAAGACCCCCTGGAAGATGATGTGCTCTGTGCAACGGCCCTGGGGAACTATTTTCTCCTGGGGGTACACATTGATAAATCAGGGGAAATAAGTAAATAACAAATATCGTAGGAATAAGTTATCGCACCGCTGCAGAAAGGTCGAGAATCATGGCAGAAGTAAAACTGGTGGGTATCAAAAAAATCTATCCGAATAATGATAAGAAGAAAAAGAAGGGACCTGCGGAAGAGGAAAGCAAGGTAAATCTTCAGATAACCGAAGAGGGCATTGTGGCAGTTCAAGAGTTCGACCTGGATATTAAGGATAAGGAATTCATAGTTCTGGTAGGCCCTTCCGGATGTGGAAAATCTACTACCTTAAGAATGATAGCAGGCCTGGAGGAGATAACCGCTGGGGAACTGTATATAGACGGCAGGCTGGTAAACGATGTTCAGCCTAAGGACCGCGATATTGCGATGGTTTTCCAGAACTATGCACTTTACCCACATATGACCGTATTCGATAATATGGCCTTTTCCTTGAAACTTCGTAAGACATCAAAGGAAGAAATAGAAAAAAAAGTAAAGGAAGCAGCGGATATACTGGATATCACTCAGTATTTGGACAGAAGGCCCAAGGCTCTTTCCGGAGGGCAGAGGCAGCGTGTGGCAATAGGAAGAGCTATCGTTCGTGAACCAAAGGTTCTGCTGATGGATGAACCTCTTTCCAATCTGGATGCCAAACTCCGAAACCAGATGCGTGCGGAGATTATTAAATTAAGAGAAAGAATCAATACAACCTTCATCTATGTTACCCACGATCAGACCGAAGCCATGACCTTGGGGGATAGAATAGTAATAATGCGAGACGGTTTTATTCAGCAGATTGGAACGCCGCAAGAAGTATTCCATCATCCCGTAAACCTCTTTGTGGCAGGATTTATAGGAACGCCTCAGATGAACTTCTTCCACGATGCTCGTCTTATTAGAACGGGGGATATATACGAGGTTGAAATATTTGGGCATAAGACTGCCTTGGCAGATAAACAGAACCAGATGCTTTTAAGCCAAGGCATTGAATCCATGGATGTGATTGCGGGAATTCGCCCGGTTCATATAATCCCGGGAGAAGGAATAAAGGCAAGGGTCGATGTATCTGAAATGATGGGATCGGAATTACATCTGCATTTGGACGTTCAGGGAACGGATGTTGTGGCCATTGTGCCGGTTCTTGAAGAATCCACTGAATATCAGAACGGATCGGAGATTCTTTTCCACTTTGATCCCAAGAACATTCAGCTTTTCCATAAGGAAAGCGAAAAAAGTTTATTGGTATAAACAATGGTTTTGCAATGAATAAGCGCTATGGAGAAGGCAATGGAAAGTGCACTAAAATCATTTGGCTTTAAGGGGAATCCTATATCCTGCGAGAGATATGGAGAAGGACATATAAATCAGACATATCTTGTGGTAACGGATGAAGGAAACAGATATATTATGCAAAGACTCAGCAGGAATGTCTTTAAGGACAGAGAAGGTCTGATGAGAAATGTGGAAGCAGTCACATCATTTCTTGCTGATAAATACGAGGACCCAAGAAGGAGCCTTCATCTAATTCCTTCTGTTGGAGGCAGGGCTTGGTTCGTGGATGAAGAAGGAGAGTATTGGAGAACCTATGACTTTGTTGAAGGGAGCATATGTCTTCAGAAACCCCGATCCACGGAAGATTTTAAGAACAGCGCATCTGCATTTGGGAATTTCCAAGCAGATCTCATTGACTTTCCTGCGGAAACTCTTACTGAAACGATTCCCAACTTTCACAACACCCCCGCAAGGTATGAGAGATTCAAAGAGTCCATAGAGAAAAATGCATCCGGAAGAGCGGATGAGGTTAGAGAAGAGATAGAATTCATTCTTTCAAGAGAGAAGGACGCGTCCTATCTTCAGGATGGCCTTAAAGAAGGAAGGCTTCCTTTAAGAGTAACTCATAACGACACAAAACTGAACAACGTGCTCTTTGATGAGAAAACCGATAAACCGCTCTGCATTATAGATCTGGATACCATTATGCCGGGACTCATTGCCTATGATTTTGGTGATAGCATTCGGTTCGGTGCCTCAACAGGGGCGGAAGATGAGAAAGATCTTTCCAAGATCCAAATGGATCTGGATCTGTACAAGGCCTACTGCGAAGGATTTATTTCTTCTTGTCCCGGTATTACGGAGGAGGAAATCAGATCTCTCCCATACGGTGCCAAGATAATCACGCTGGAGAATGCTCTTAGATTCCTGATGGACTATATAGACGGGGATGTGTACTATAAAATAGCACGCCCTGAACATAATCTGGACAGGGCGCGAACACAGTGCAAACTTGTATCTGATATGGAAAACAAATTCGATATTATGAAGAATATCTGTGAGGCATATATTTAATATATGCTTTTTTTATTATCCCTTTACACCACCGGATGTAAGTCCTGCGGTAAGGTGTTTCTCAATGGACATAAACAGTATAACCACCGGTATTGTGGCAAGGAGGGATGCGGCAAACAAGTATTGCCATTCTATCATATTAAATGATGAGAACTGAGTTATACCTACGGTTATAGGTCTAAACTGAGCGTTTGAAATAAGAACCGTGGAGATGGTGTATTCATTCCAGGCATTAATGAAAACGAAAATCAAAGCCGTTACTATTCCCGGTGCTGCCATTGGCGCAAGCACCTTTGTTAATGCGGAAACTGTTCCACATCCGTCTATTAGGGACGCTTCTTCCATTTCGGGTGAGATAGCAACGAATGTGCCTCTCAGAAGCCATATGGCGAATGCTTGATTAAATGCAGCGTTTATAAGCATCAGTCCCAACAAAGAATTGTTTAAGTGCAGGGTGGTCATCAGCTGGGATATTCCTATTAGGAGCACAACAGGAGAAAACATCTGGCTGACTATTACGAAGCCGAGGAAGGCATTTTTCCCTTTGAAACGCATTCTTGCCAGGGCATAAGCTGCGGGGATACCGCAAAGCATTGCAATTGCAGTTGCGCCTCCTGCAACGATAAGAGAGTTGAGGAGATAGCGGGCAACACCGCGGTGAAGAATATCTACCAAGTTCTGCCACATCCACTCCGTTGGAAGAACGTGGAGGAAGTACATATCCAAAGTTTCGGCACTGGATCTTAATCCGGTAATCAGCATTACAAAATAGGGATAAAGGGTAACTATGGAAACAACTATTACAAAGGCATAGAGAAGCATTCTAAGGAGTGTATTCTTTAGTGCCCCGTGTCTAATCATAATAGCTGCTATAATCATTATCCCAAGGGCAAACTGGAGAAGGAAAATCATTCCGGATTGATGAATGTCCAGCTTGCTAACCATACTCTCAATCTTTTCGCCTGCTGTTCCGTCAAAGAGGAAGCGATCCATGGCTGCAAAATACTTTTCCTTGCCTTCGGTGATATGCCCATTTAAGTATAGCCCCAGATTTCTTGAAAGAGTAATCTTGTTAACCATGGAAATAACAGGGATAAGAAGGAAGCCGAGAACAGAAGTCGTTATGGCAAGGCTTCTTAAGAAACGAGTTTTTCCATCAAAATTTTTCGGGATGGTTTCCCATTGTCCCCAAAGCCCCAATAGGGCACTGAAGAAGGTAGTGGCAACCAAAACAATTAAAGCGATTATTATGAATCCCGTGGGGAGCCCGGTTCCTATAAAGCTCCATAGATTCTTTCCCTGGGCCTGCTCGATAGTAAAGGCTACCAAACTGGTCTTTTGACCGGAGGAAGTGGTGCGTTCTGTTACATCTTCTCGGATTTCCACCTCAAAGCCCTGAGAACGATAATCCTCTGCAATGGCTTCAACCTCTGCCTTTACTTCTTTGTACTTTTCATCTCCAACAAAGGTGTTGGCAGACTTCTGAGTATAAATCCCGGTCTGGAAGGTATAGAGAGGCATGGAGGCCAGGGCGATTGTAAGCACCAAGCCAATCAAAAGAATTATGAGAGAAATGCGATTCTTCTTTGCTGTTTCCGTCATGACTCTTCCTCCTTTCTAAGGACACCAAACATATATATGCTGGCGCAGATGCAGAGGATTATAAAGCCTATTACGGAAAGGGCAGAAGCCGGACCTTTTTTCCGCTCATAAAAGCTTAACATATATAGATACGTAATCAGAGTATCCGTCTTATTTGCAGGTGCACCCTTGGTCATGGTGTAAATGATAGGGAAGGAGTTAAATACATAGATGATATTAAGCACCGTGCTGACCGTAAGAGCAGGTCTAACCAAAGGTATCGTTACATTCCTTAACTTGCTCCAGAATCCGGCACCATCAACGGTTGCGGCTTCGTAGAGGGAAGGATCGATAGACTGAAGGCCTGATAGAATACAGAATGTAACAAAGGGAACGGTAACGAAAATTCCCACTGCACATTCCCATATAAACTCTATTTGAAATGATGAGCGCCAATTAATGGCCTGTTCAATTACTCCCGAATTTAGTAGAATATTGTTCAAATTACCGTATTCGTATTTGATTATATAGTTCCAAACCGAAGCCTGGATTACCAGAGAAGTTGCCCAGGGAAGTATTAAAACTGACCTGGCAATCTTTCTTCCGTGGAATTTCTGGTTTAATACCATGGCTATGATAAAGCCAAGAACTGTAGAAATTCCCACAACAGAAAGAACCCAGAAGAGGGTGTTTTTCATTACAATACCGAAAGCCGGCAGCTTTACGGCGTCAATATAGTTTTGGAAACCAATAAAGTCACCGACTACACCGGACTTGGAAATCTCGCTAAAGGAGAGCTTAAACACTATAAAGATTGGGAAAACAACAAAGATTGATACCAATAATATGCTGGGCAAAAGCCATACATAGGGTTCCCATTTGGTACGATTCATATAGCTTACCTTTATTCTGTGGAAGTAAATTGCTTATATATAAAAGATTGCGGAGTCGGACTAATCCGACTCCGCAACTAAAAAGTTAATTATTAGTTAGTAAGTTCAGCCTGGAGTGCATCCAATCCTTCCTGAACGCTGGCGCCGGAGAGAGCATCCTGCTCAACCTTGATAACGCCCTGCTTAACCTGATCCCACTCAGCCTTTGCTGTTGGGTAGAACTGGCAGGAACCGAGTACGTCCAGCCATGCTGCGAAGGACTCGTCAGAAGCAACGAGAGCTTCAACTGCGGAGTTAACAGCAGGGAGGAATCCTTCCATGCTTACCCAACCAACATAGTTCTCAGGATCATAGAAGAACTTGAGGAATTTGCCAATGGCTTCGTAACGAGCTGCCTGATCTGGAGCAGAATCGTCCTTGAATGCCATTACACGGTCCATAACGCCTACGGAAGAACCGGTCTTTCCTGCAGCGGCAGGAATAGCAGCAGTAGCCATGTTGATGTTTCCGCCCTTATCAGCTACATATGTTGGGAGCTGGTTGGGAGCGATAACCATAGCCATCTTGCCTGCAGCGAACATGTCCTGAAGGTCATAACGGGTCTCTGTAGCAGGGTTCGGATTTGTATAACCGTCGTTAACCAGTGAGAGAGCGTACTCGATAGCTTCTACGTTCTCGGCGGAGTTAACAGCCCATTCACCGTTCTCATCAACAAATCCACCGCCATTACCCCATGCATAGTAAGCAAATGCGGCCTGACCTTCGTCAGTGGTCATGTCGATTCCCCAAGGATAAACTTCTCCATCATAGAAGTCGATGATTGCCTGGGAAACATCTCTTAATTCATCCCAAGTTGTGGGAACTTCTACTCCAACCTCGCTGAACATGTCAACGTTGTAGAACAGAGCACGAGCGGAAGCGAGATCCGGAACTGCCCATACTGTGTCATCGATTACAGACTGCTCAATGAAGGATGGGAAGAAATCACTGAATAGATCTTCTGGGCAATAGTCCTTAACGGGCATGAGAAGACCATCGTTTGCATAGTTTGCAAATACGTCAATATTCAGGATGTCGGGAGCATTGTTGTTGGCAATGCGAGTATCAACTACGGTGTAAACATCGTTCCAGGAAACAACTTCCAGGTTCAGTTTTACGTCAGGATTCTCAGCATGGAATTTATCAACAAAGTTGGTTCCATCCATACCTGTTCCCAAGAACCAGTCATTGGTGTTGGGTCCATACTGGCAGATGATTACATCCAGCTCAACTTGGTCGCCGCTTGCTTCTTCAGCAGGTTCTTCTGCTTCTTCTGCAGGTTCTTCTGCAGCTTCTTCTTCGGCTGCTTCTTCAGCTGGCTCTTCCTTGGGCTCTTCAGCCGGCTTATTTCCTGCACAAGCAACGAGTCCGAATGCCAAAACAGCAACCAGGATTAATGCAAGTATTTTCTTCATCTTTTTCCTCCTTAACAATATTCTTAATAATCACTAAATGTGGTTTACAACCATAATAATTATACTACTTTGGCTATATATGATTCAAGTCTAAGACATATCCTCTCTCAGTGGATGATCGGAAAAAAGCTTTGGAAATAATTCTTGACGGGATTGTATTATTGTGATATTGTACTAATAAACTAATACAGTTTAGTTTTTTCCGCTTGGCGAAAGGAGGTAAGTGGATGGCATGG
>CAJOQI010000089.1 GCA_905236895.1 uncultured Peptostreptococcaceae bacterium
GTCTGCGCCATGCTGAACAATATCAGCGTAGCCATGCCTCAGGTCGGCGTATCCAAGGCGGATATGATAATCGAGCTTATGGACGAAGGTGGAATCACCAGACTCCAGGGATTCTTCATGAACTATGAAGGTTTGGAAAAGCTTGGAAGCATCCGCTCCGCAAGAGCTTATAACGTAGTTACTGCCTTGGGCTATGACTCGGTTATAGTTCACGCAGGAGGAAGCGGAGAAGCAAAGAAGATGATTGTGAATATGAATTGCGACGATGTGGACGAGGTAACGGGACGTTATAGCGCCGGTGCCTTCTTCAGGGATCCTTCCCGTCAAAGCTATGGTATCGAGCACAGCCTCTTTGCTGTAGGCGAAGGCATCAAGCAGACCTTTGTTGACAGAAAATACAGAACGGAGCACCAGGAAGGCTACGACAAGAGCTATAAGCTTAGATTCGACAAAGACGCCGTTAAGCAATGCAATCTGGATGCCAAAACCATCAACGTAACCTATGCGGGTTATAAGGAATCCAATTTCACCTACGACGAAGAAGCCAAGGCCTATTCCATGGCTCAATACGGTTGGACCTATTCCGACGACGGAAACGAAATTCCAATGTTCAAAAATGTGCTGGTAGTCTTCGCCGACACTCACCTCCAGTCCGACGGAAATCATTTAACGATCGACCTTAACAAGGGTGGCAAGGGCTATTTCTTCACCGAGGGTAAAGGCGTGGAAATTAAATGGCATAAGGACGGTGACTACGGTCCCTATGTATATGAAATGGCAGATGGCACTCTGCTCAATCTGAATATCGGCAAGACCTTCGTCTGCGTTAACCAAATAGGTGAATACAACGGAAGCGTTTCATATGAATAAAGACTGAGTTTTGTTATAGGAGCACTTTATGAAAGTTCTTTTAGCCGGTGGCGCCGGGTATATAGGATCCCATACCGCTGTGGAGCTCTCCAAGGCAGGCTATGATCCTGTGATTGTGGATAATTACTCCAATTCAAGCCCCATAGCCATTTCAAGGTGTGAAGAAATACTTGGAAAATCTCTCACTTTCTACGAAGCAGATGTAACTGACAAAGAAGCTCTCAGGGCAATCTTTACCAAGGAACAGCCTGATGCAGTTATTCACTTTGCCGGATTTAAGTCAGTGGACGAAAGTGTTCGTATGCCTCTTCTTTACTACCGCAACAATATAGACACGACACTATCACTTCTGGAAGTTATGAGAGAGTATGATGTATCTTCTTTTATCTTTTCTTCTTCCGCTACTGTATACGGGGAAAACGCACAGATTCCCTGCGTCGAAACAGATCCTACCGGCGGATGTACCAATCCATATGGTTGGACAAAGCTAATGAATGAAGAAATATTAAAAGATGCCGCTCTTGCCATTACAAATTTGAGAGTTGTTCTTCTTCGTTATTTCAATCCTGCAGGAGCACACGAAAGCGGACTCATAGGCGAAGACCCCAAGGGTATACCCAATAATTTAATGCCCTATGTCACTCAGGTGGCCTCGGGAAAACTTCCCTTCCTTAAGGTTTTTGGCAATGATTATCCTACTGTAGATGGCAGCGGAGTAAGAGATTTCATACATGTAGTTGACCTTGCTAAGGGCCATGTGGCTGCCCTTGAATATGCTAAAAACCATACCGGTGTGGAGATATTTAACCTTGGAACCGGTCGAGGCGTAAGTGTTCTTGAATTGGTGAATGCTTTTGTTGATTCAACGGGAGTTGATATCCCCTATGAGATTGTTGACCGTCGCCCCGGGGATTTGGCAGAGGTTTGGGCAAATCCATCGAAAGCAAAGGAGCTAATGAATTGGCAGGCAACTAAAACCATTGGGGATATTTGTGCTGATGCTTGGAGATGGCAATCCAATAATCCTCAAGGATATGAATAAAGAAAAAGCTCTTGGGAAACCAAGGGCTTTTCTATTGAATCCTTCCCCAAGGGGCCAAACAGCCCATTTGGAGAAGGATTTATCTTTATAGTTTCTGTGTATTGAAGAGCTGGGCATACCCACCATTTAATCTCATCAATTCCTCATGGTTTCCCTCTTCTACCACCTTGCCCTTTTCTATCAAGACTATTCTGTCCGCATTTCTAACGGTAGCAAGACGATGAGCAATAACTATGCTGGTTCTTCCCTTTGCCAATTCTTCGAAGGACTCCTGAATGGCTTGTTCAGTAATGGTATCCAGAGCTGATGTGGCTTCATCCAAGATTAAAATCATTGGATTCTTCAAGAAGATTCGAGCAATGGATATTCTCTGCTTCTGGCCTCCGGAAAGCATGGTTCCCCTCTCTCCCACATAGGTATCAAAACCTTCGGGCATGGCCATAATGTCCTCGTAGATTCTGGCCTTCTTTGCTGCCTCTTCAACCTCTTCATCTGTGGCTGATGGCCTTCCGTATCTTATATTATTCATAACCGTATCCGCAAAGATGAATACCTCCTGCTGAACGATACCGATATTCTCCGCAAGAGACTTCATGGTGACATCTCGTATATCCTGACCGTCGATTTTGATGCTTCCCGACTCCACGTCGTAGAACCTGGGAATAAGCTGACAAAGAGTGGTCTTTCCACCACCGGAATGTCCTACGATTGCCACAGTCTCTCCCGCTTTGATGTTAAGGTCTATGCCGTCAATGACTTCATCCCTATTGTCGTAGGAGAAGTATACATCTTCAATATCGATTTGCCCCGCCTTGAGTTCAAGGGGCTTAGCATCTTCCTTGTCCTTGATATGGGGCTCCACCGCCATTATTTCCATGAAGCGACTTAAACCTGCCGTTCCGCTGGCCAGAATTTCAGCAAAGTTTACAAGCTTTCTGATAGGCGTTATAAAGGCATTTACGAAAAGAGTGAAAGTCACCAGGTCAACATAGTCCATGGTACCGTCCATTATTAACTTTCCGCCCACTGCGATTACAACCACCGGGAAGATGCAGAGGAAGAAATCCTGAGATGCCATGAATCTTCCCATGGCCTTATAAAAGTCTTACTTGGCACTTCTGAATTTGGCATTGGACTTATCAAAGCGTTCATAGTCCACCGCCTGATTGGCAAAGGCCCTGGAGGTTTTGATGCCTGAAATGCTGGCCTCCGCATCCGCATTGATATCCGCCATCTTTTTCTTGACCTCGGCAGATGCCTTGGACATGCCTTTCCTTTGGCTGATGATAATGAAGATGACTATTGGAAGGAGTAGAGCCAGTACCAAGGCAAGTCTCCACTGAATGATAAACAGATAAATCAAGGCTCCGATTATAGTACAGCTTGCAATCAAAAGATCCTCGGGGCCGTGGTGAGAAAGTTCGGTGATTTCAAACAAATCTCCCGTAAGCCTGCTCATAAGGGTTCCCGTTCTGTTTTTATCGTAGAAACCGAAGTCCAGTTCCTGAAGATGGCTGAATAGATCCCTTCTGATATCCGCCTCTACCCTTACACCAAAGGTATGTCCCCAATAAGCCATAATATAATAGCCTATGGATCTTAAAAGATAGAAGCCCGCAACAATACCCATTACCGCAAAGAGAAGCTTATACTTCCCCTGGGGAATGAATTCATACATTGCTCTTCTCGATATTATTGGAAATGCCAGATCTACAAGCGCAATGAAGATTGCGCAGCTCATGTCAAGAATGAATATTTTTTTGTGGGGCTTAAAATACCCTAAAAGAGTTTTAATCATAGAGAGAGTATACCACAAAGAACGGCCTTTTCACCACGACATCCCAAGTCAAAGACAGTCATTTTTATTCACAAAAAGAAAACACATAAGTGGTTCCTACTCACAGGAACCCTTACCTTCGTATTCTACCTTCTCCTTAGCGGGAGCTGCAGCGAATGCCGGCATAGCCGAACCAATAATCATAACCAGGCAAAGTATCAATGCCGCAAACTTTGTTCCTCTTCTCTTCATAGCCATCTCATCTTCCTCCTTAATAATCTCTTTTCCTTTTTCCGTTTTGATGCATCTTCACTTCCAAATAATTTTATCTTGGTGTAACTATAACGCTTGCATATTTGAAGAACATTAAAGAAATATAAAAAATCTTTGGGGAAAAGGTGGAAAATATTGACAGAGAACGAGGGAAGAGTTATTTTTGGAATTGCTCGGGAAGGACAGAGCTCAAGCGGCTGATCCGACCAAAGTCGTTTCATCAGGTCTCCACCGCCAAGGAGGTGACGCGTATGGTGAGATTTGTACGGAGGGAGGATTTGAGATGAGAATCACCATCTCGATACCCAGGTTTGGGATTAGAGTGACGATATCCATTAAAAAGGCCGCCAAAGCCGAGAACTAAGGCGGCGACGCGTATGGTGTCGGGTTAATCGCCAAAAGCGATTTCCTTTCCGACATCAATATAGCATAAACTCAAAGGATAATCAATAACACATAAAGCAGCTCACCTCCAATAAGAAAGATGAGCTGTTTTCATTTTAATACCACTATTTAATTCTTTGAATTTACTGTTTCTCTTTAATTACTGCCTGGGCTGCAGCCAATCTTGCGATTGGCACTCTGTATGGTGAGCAGCTTACGTAGTTAAGTCCTACTCTGTGACAGAACTCTACGGTTCTGGGATCCCCACCATGCTCTCCGCAGATTCCAAGTTTGATGTCAGGTCTGGTGCTCTTGCCCAGGTCTGCTGCCATCTTAACCAACTTGCCTACGCCGTCCTGATCCAGGGTTTCAAAGATATTGTCCTTGAAGATATTCTTGTCTTCGTAAACCTTGATGATATTACCTGTATCGTCTCTGGAGAATCCGAAGGTCATCTGGGTAAGGTCGTTGGTTCCGAAGGAGAAGAACTCAGCGTATTTGGCGATCTCGTCTGCTGTAAGAGCAGCTCTGGGGGTTTCTACCATGGTTCCTACCATATACTTGATATCGCTTCCCTTTTCTTCTTTAACCTTCTCGGCCTCTGCAACTACGATATCTCTTACATATTCCATTTCCGTATCTATTACTGTAAGAGGAATCATGATTTCGGGAACAAGGTCAAATCCCTTTTCATTCTTAACCTCGATAGCTGCTTCCATAATGGCTCTGGTCTGCATCTGAGCGATTTCCGGATAGGTAACCGCAAGACGGCATCCTCTGTGACCCAGCATTGGGTTGAACTCGTGAAGTTCTTCGTTGGCCTTCTCCAGCTTCTCCATAGGAATTCCGTATTTGTCGGAAAGTTCCTTCATATCCGCTTCTGTCTTAGGCAGGAATTCGTGGAGAGGCGGATCCAGGAGACGGATGGTTACGGGCCTGTCTTCCATGGCCTCATAGATTTCCTTGAAGTCTCCCTTTTGATAAGGAAGAAGTCCGTCCAAGGCAGCCTTTCTCTCTTCTTCTGTGTCCGCAACGATCATACGACGGATTGCGGGGATTCTCTCCTCATCAAAGAACATGTGCTCAGTACGGCAAAGTCCGATTCCCTCAGCACCGAATTCGATAGCCTGTCTTGCATCCTGAGGTGTATCCGCATTGGTCCTAACCTTAAGCTTTCTGATTCCATCAGCCCACTCCATAATGAGACCAAAGTCGCCGGAAAGCTCAGGAGCAACAGTCTTAACCTCACCTTCGTATACGGAGCCCTTGCTTCCGTTAAGGGAGATATAGTCACCTTCATTATATGTGGTTCCACCAACAACCATGGACTTGGTTGCTTCGGAGATCCTAACCTCGGAACATCCTGCTACGCAACACTTACCCATACCACGAGCAACTACTGCAGCGTGAGATGTCATTCCGCCTCTTGCA
>CAJOQI010000090.1 GCA_905236895.1 uncultured Peptostreptococcaceae bacterium
CCCGCCGTCTTTTGTTTTAGAAATCATTTAATTGCAATGGAACAACGAATCATGGCCCTGGATGTGGGAGATAAAACCATTGGAGTAGCTATTAGCGATCCCCTTGGAATCACCGCTCAGGGCATTACAACCATAGAAAGAATAGGAATCAAAAAAGACACCCAAAAAGTACTGGACTTAATCAGGGAGTACGATTGTGGTGCTCTTGTTATTGGCTTACCTTTAAACCTAAAGGGTGAAGACAGCATACAGACGGAAAAGGTAAGGGATTTTAGAGAGAAGCTGGAAAACAAGCTTAGGAGCAACGGACTTGTAAAGCTTCCAATCCATTGGCAAGACGAAAGATTTACAACGGTCATTGCGGAAGACGTGCTTATAGCCGCAGATCTTTCAAGAGAAAAACGGAAAAAGGTAATAGATAAACAGGCAGCTGTGGTAATCCTTCAAAGCTTCCTGGATATTCAAACAAAGGAGTAAAGATGAAAAAGATTGGAATCGTTATGGGATCCGACAGTGATCTCCCCGTGGTAGAAAAAGCCATCAATACTCTTAAGGAGTTCGATGTGCCCTTTGAGGTTCATATCTTGTCTGCCCATAGAACCCCGGAGGGGGTTAAAGAGTTTACCTCCAAGGCCAGGGATAATTACTTTGGTGCAATAATCGCAGCGGCAGGGAAGGCCGCACATTTGGCCGGTGCAATTGCTGCCAATACAACTCTTCCCGTAATCGGTATTCCAATTAAATCTTCCACCTTGGATGGCTTGGATGCTCTCCTTTCAACGGTTCAGATGCCTTCAGGCATTCCCGTTGCAACGGTGGCAATAGACGGGGCAGAAAACGCAGCACTTCTGGCACTTCAGATGCTTGCCATTAATGATTTGGATCTGGCGGAAAAATTGGAGGAGAGAAGACGCAAGGCTGCGGAAAAGATTCTTGCCAAGAATGAAGAAATACTGGAACAGTATAAATAATAACCGGAGGTAGATATGTCAAAGAGCTTTAGCGAAAGCTATAAGGAAGCCGGTGTGGATATTACTGCCGGTTACGAATCCGTTGAACTAATGAAGGAGCATATTGCCAGGACTTCCGTCTTCGGTAATATGTCCGATATCGGTGGTTTTGGTGGTTCCTTTCAGCCGGATTTATCGGGAATGGAAAATCCTGTTCTGGTTAGCGGCACCGACGGAGTAGGAACAAAGCTTAGAATTGCGGAGCTTATGGATGTCCATGACACCATAGGAATCGACTGCGTTGCAATGTGCGTAAACGATATTATCTGCGTTGGAGCAAAGCCGCTATTCTTCCTTGACTATATCGCATGCGGTAAGAATAAACCGGAAAAGATAGCGGAAATCGTAAAGGGCGTTGCCGAAGGCTGCATTAGGGCCCAGGTTGCCTTGGTTGGGGGAGAGACCGCCGAACATCCGGGCATGATGCCTGAAGACGATTATGATTTGGCAGGATTTACCGTTGGAATTGTTGATAAGAACAAAGCTCTTAACAAAGAGAATGTTGAACCGGGGGACATAATAATTGCACTGCCATCTTCCGGCGTTCACTCCAACGGCTTTTCATTGGTACGTAAGGTCTTTGATATAGAAAATGCCGATCTTAATAAGATCTATCCTCAGCTTGATAATAAAACCTTGGGAGAAGTTCTTCTTACTCCCACGGAAATCTATGTAAGACCAATTCTTAAACTGATAGAAAAGGTCAATGTTAAATCTATTGCACATATTACGGGAGGCGGCTTCTACGAAAACATTCCAAGGGCCTTGCCCGATAATCTTGGTGCATCAATAAAAGAAGAAGCAGTAAAGATTCTTCCAATCTTCAATCTCATCCAGGAGAAGGGTGATATTACCAAGCACGATATGTTTAATACCTTCAATATGGGAGTGGGCATGATAGTTATAGTCTCTCCCGGAGAAAAGGAAGAGACCATAAGAGGTCTGGAAGAAGAAGGCCTGAAGCCCTATAAAATAGGCTATGTTTCAGATGAATTCGAGGGTGTGGAAATATGTTAGGTCTTTGCTATGATGAAAATGGTCAGGAATACCTTGATCCCTTATGTCGCATTGCTGTTCTTGTTTCCGGAGGAGGAACAAATCTCCAGGCTTTGATAGATGATGAAAAGGCTGGCAAAAACCCCAAGGGGGAAATAGTCTTGGTTGCAGGTTCCAATCCCAATGCCTATGCCTTTGAAAGAGCAAAGACCGCAGGAATCCACAGCTATGTTTTTCAGGATGAGAAGGACCTGCTTGATAAACTTGAGGAATACAAAATAGATTTAATCGTCTTGGCAGGTTTCCTAAAAATTCTAAGTCCGGAGTTTATTGAGGAATACCCGGATAGAATAATAAACATTCACCCCGCTCTTCTTCCTTCCTTTGGAGGGAAGGGCTGCTACGGTATCCATGTTCACGAAAAGGCTCTTGAATACGGAGTGAAGGTCAGCGGTGCCACAGTACATTTTGTCAATGCCATTCCCGATGGGGGAAAGATTATTGCCCAGAAAGCAGTAGATGTTTTAGAGGATGACACGCCGGAAATTCTCCAGAAGAGAATTATGGAAGAGGCGGAGTGGGTAATACTTCCGGAAGCCGTAAGAAAACTAAGCGAAATAATCTTTGATGATAATTTAAGAATGCTAACCGATTAAGGAGGCGTAATGAATTCACAGGAAACCTACGAAATCCAGAGTTTTAATGATCTTGTAAAGAACAACCCCTATGTGGGAAGGGGAATAATAATCGGAATGACTGAGGACAGCAAAAACGTTGTTACCGCTTATTTTATTATGGGTCGTTCGGAAAACAGCAGAAACAGAGTTTTCAGATGGGTGGAAGACGGTATTATTATCGAACCCTTTGATGAAAGCAAGGTTGAGGACCCCAGCCTTATAATCTATTATCCTTTGAAAGACCTTCCTAACGGAGACATTATCGTAACCAATGGAAATCAGACCGATACCATCTATGATGTGATGAAAGAAGGAGGAAGCTTTGTTGACGCTTTAAGGCTAAGGGAGTTTGAACCCGACGATCCCAATTGGACTCCCAGGATCAGCGGAATAATAAACTTTGATGATGAAATCTATCAGGGCTTCACTTATTCCATGAGCATTTTGAAAAGCGGTGATCCCAAGGGCAATTCATGCAATAGATTCTTCTATGAATACGAGCCCGTTCCCGGTCTTGGTCATTTTCTCCATACCTATATGGGTGACGGAAATCCGCTGCCAACCTTCACGGGAGAGCCGGAGAGGGTCACTATTCCATCTGATATGGTTCAATTCAGCCATGAGATTTGGAATAGCTTAAACAAAGATAATAAGATCTCTCTCTATGTGAGATATTCCGATATAGAGACAGGAGAATGCGAAGAGATTCTCATCAACAAGCATGAGCAAGAGGAGGAATAATGAAAGAGTTCGAACTTAAATACGGCTGCAATCCCAATCAGAAACCTGCACAGATTTTTATGGAAGATGGTTCTGAACTTCCAATAGAAATCCTCAATGGTCGTCCGGGATATATTAATTTCTTGGATGCCTTTAACAGCTGGCAGCTTGTAAAAGAGATAAAAGAAGCCACGGGACTTCCTGCGGCCACATCCTTTAAGCATGTTAGTCCAACCTCTGCAGCCGTTGGCAATCCTTTAAGCGAAAAGCTTAAGAAGGCTTGCTTTGTTGACGATATAGAAGGCTTGGATGACTCTCCCATTGCCATGGCCTATGCAAGAGCCAGGGGTACCGACAGAATGTCTTCCTTTGGTGACTGGGTCGCATTATCCGACACCTGCGATGAGGTTACTGCAACCATTCTTAAAAGAGAAGTATCCGACGGAATAATCGCACCTGACTATACACCTGAAGCCCTTGAAATATTAAAAGGCAAGAAGAAAGGTGGGTATAATATAGTTAAGATGGATTACGACTATATTCCTTTTGCCGAAGAGAAGAAGCAGGTTTATGGAATCACCTTTAAGCAGGGAAGGAACGACTATAAGGTTGACGATTCCGTATTTGAAAATATAGTAACGGCAAATAAGAATCTCACGGCGGATGCCAAGAGAGATCTTATGATTGCCCTTATAACCCTTAAATATACCCAGTCCAATTCCGTGGCCTTTGCTTACGATGGTCAGGCAATAGGTGTTGGAGCAGGGCAGCAGTCCAGAATTCACTGCACCAGGCTGGCTGGAAGCAAGGCGGATTTCTGGAACTTAAGACAGTCTGACAGAATACTCAATCTGCCATTTAAGGAAGATGTTGGTAGGCCTGACAGAGATAACGCAATCGATATTTACCTGGGTGAATATCCTGAAGATATTCTGGCCGACGGAAATTGGCAAAAAGTCTTTACGGAAAGACCCAAGGAGTTTACATGGGAAGAGAAGAGAGAATATCTTGACAGCCTTTCAGGTATTTCCCTTGGAAGCGACGCTTTCTTCCCCTTCGGCGACAATATAGAAAGGGCAAAGAAAAGCGGTGTAACATATATTGCAGAACCCGGTGGCTCCGTCAGAGACGACAATGTAATAGAGGTCTGCGATAAATACAATATGGTGATGGCATTTACCGGCATGAGACTTTTCCATCATTAATCATCATTATTCCGTCGAAAGAAAAGAGGTTGCTATGAAGATTATGGTAGTAGGGGGCGGAGGAAGAGAGCACGCCATCATCAAAAAAATCAAAGAGAACCCAATGGTAGATAAGATCTACGCCCTTCCGGGAAACGGTGGTATTGCTGAGGACGCGGAATGCGTTCCCATTGCTGCAACTGATCTAAACAAGGTTGTGGATTTTGCTATCGACAATTCAATCGACTATGCTGTGGTTGCTCCGGACGATCCCTTGGTTATGGGACTTGTTGATATGCTTTCGGAGCATTTCATCCCTTGCTTTGGTCCAAATAAGGCTGCAGCCATAATAGAAGGCAGCAAAGCCTTCTCAAAGGATCTGATGAAGCGCTACGGCATTCCCACGGCGGACTACAGAATCTTTGATGATTATGAAGAAGCAAGGAGTTATCTTGAAGGATGCAAGCTTCCCGTGGTTATAAAGGCAGACGGACTTGCCCTTGGCAAAGGAGTTCTTATAGCCACCACAAGAGAAGAAACTCGACTTGCCATTAACTCCATGATGAAGGATAAGGTCTTCGGTGCCAGCGGAAATACGGTTGTAGTGGAAGAAGTCTTGGAAGGTCCCGAAGTAACTGTTCTTGCATTTACAGATGGTAAGACCATACGTCCCATGGTTTCTTCCATGGATCATAAGAGAGCCTTCGATAATGACCTGGGTCCCAATACGGGAGGTATGGGGACCATTGCACCTAATCCATATTATACGGAAGAGGTGGCTGAAAGGTGCATGAAGGAAATCTTCCTTCCAACCATTAAGGCCATGAACAAAGAGGGAAGAACCTTTAAGGGATGTCTATACTTTGGTCTTATGATTACTGAAGATGGCCCCAAAGTTATCGAATATAATTGCAGATTCGGAGATCCGGAAGCCCAGGTTGTTCTGCCACTTCTTAAGACTGACCTTTTGGATATTATGATGGCCGTAACCAAGGA
>CAJOQI010000091.1 GCA_905236895.1 uncultured Peptostreptococcaceae bacterium
GACAGCTAACGTATCTGCTGGTTCTCTTACTAGCGATATTCAGAATAAGAAAGGTTCCACACTTCCTGAAACAGGTGGTATGGGTACAACAATCCTCTACGGACTTGGCGGACTTCTGGTTCTCGGCGCTGGCATCCTGCTGGTAGCTCGCAAGAGAATGAACGACCGTTAATCTAAAAGGTTGATTATCTAATAATTCGATTTAAGTTCCTCGGGGGCAATATGCCCCCGAGGAAACTGTGATAAGATTTCTGCACATGGTAATTGCAAATACATGTTTGGAAATGTTATTACAGCTTAGAGGGAGAGAATGATTTGGCCAGTGCCGCAAAGAAAATATCAATGGCCGGTGCGGGGCAGAAGAGCGTTAAAAAGAAACCCTCGCTGGTAAGTAATATAATAACAGTAATACTGGTAATTCTACTTTTTGTCGGTGCAGGGCTTTTGCTCTATCCAACCTTTGCCAACTGGTGGAACAGTTCCAGGCAGTCCAGAGTTCTTGAGAGTTATGTAGCTGATCTCGAGAGAGTGGACCAAACAGAGGTTAAGGCGGCAATCGAAAAAGCCAAGAGCTACAATGCCGAAATCGCCGATAGAGGTACCATTCACTGGGAATTTTCTCCGGCGGAGAAAAAAATATATGATGAAGAATTGAACATTTCCGGCATAGGAATTATGGGATATATCGAAATTAGCAGTCTCGATGTAACTCTTCCCATATACCACGGAACGGAAGAAGGAGTTCTTCAGCAGGGTATCGGCCATTTGGAGGGAAGCAGCCTTCCCGTAGGGGCCAAAACCTTTGACGACGAAAAGGGAATAGTAGCAGACCCCAATGATGCATCCCACTGCGTTGTATCGGGACACAGAGGACTACCATCCTCAAGGCTTTTCACCGATTTGGACAAAATGGTAATTGGTGACACCTTTGCTCTTAACATATATAATACTTTGATGATATATGAGGTGGATCAGATAAGAGTTGTTCTTCCTGAGGACCTTTCGGATCTGACCCTCGAAAAGGGTATGGACTACTGTACCCTGGTTACCTGCACACCCTACGGAATCAATTCCCACAGGCTTTTGGTAAGGGGACACCGAGTTTCCACACAGGATGCAGAAAGATATATCTACCGAATTCAGGGCAATGCCACCCAGATAAAGCCTGCAGTGGTGGCTGTCATAATGGCGGCACCTGCTCTGCTTCTTCTCTTCATAATCGCAATGGTTTTGCCGGGAAGGGATAAGAAAAAGCAGAAGTTCATAGACGAGAATATGCTCGAAGAACTTGAAATTGCGGAACTTCCACTCCAAAAAATAGAGATGGATTCTGAAGATGTAATCAGGCTCTTTAAGAAGAAAGATTAAATGCAGTCCGTAAGAGGAGGTCAATGCATGACAAAGCTAAATAGCATTACCAAGTACATAGTCGCAATAGGGTTAATCGCCATGATGGTATTAACCATGACGGTTACCCCGTCCTACGCTATCGATAAAATAGATGAAGGCGAGGATGCTTCACTTACGGTTATCTTCTCCGGAGAAAAAAAGGCACCGGGAATGAAGTTCTCTGCATATAAGGTTGGAGAATTTGACGAGAATAACCAGTTCCATATTCTGTCCAAGTATGCCGGATATGGAGTAGGAGAGATTCCTCAGGATCAGGATGGTTACAAGGCTATGGCTTCAACCCTTAAGGGGTATATCCAGAAGGATGGCCTGGAGGCCGATTATACCGCAACAACAAACGAGGATGGAGTTGCGGCATTTGGAACAGTAGAGAAGGGTCTCTATCTGATTTTCTCCAATACGGTTATCTATAACGAAACCATTTACAAGACAGTTCCCGTAATGGTATCGGTACCAAATCTGGACGCTAACGAAAAATGGGTATATGATGTAGAAATCGCATCCAAGTATTCATCCGAACCCGTACCTCCCAAGGAAGAGAAGCTTGATATCAATGCTATCAAGATTTGGGCAGGAGACGTTGAGAATGAAAGACCTGCGTCTATCATTATTGAACTGCTTTGCGACGGAGAGGTTATTGAAACAGCAACTCTAAGCAAGTATAATAACTGGCGTGTAAGCTGGAAAGACCTTGACGCTACCAAGGAATACGAAGTAACAGAGTCTGTGGTTCCCGGCGGATATGAGGTTAAGATCGAGAGAGAGGGAAATACGTTCACCGTAACAAATACTTTCCCGCCAAGCAATCCCGATAAGGATGTTAAGGACAGCTATGCTGAGCCTGAACCCGGGGATAAGATTCCTCCCACACCGGGAAATATCACACCCACACCTTCAAACCAGACCAAGACTCCGCCTCCATCAAGCAAGACTACAACCAAGCTTCCTCAGACAGGTCAGCTTTGGTGGCCGGTACCCATTATGCTGGGCGCTGGAATTGTACTCTTCCTTGCAGGGGTAATCCGTAGAAGGAGAAGCATTTGAGTAAATCTCGTAATGGACAAAAAGGTAGTATATTAATGATTTTAGGGCTGCTCCTTATGGTGGCAGCCTTGATTCTTGTTGGATATAACCGCTATACGGACAACAGAGCGGAGAAAAGGTCAGATGTGCTTCTGGACCAGGTTAAAATCGCCATAAATGAGGGTGTGGACGATTATAATACGGATCTTGAGGAAAGACCCGATTATGAGAGAATCGAGAATCTACAGCTTCCTGTGGGCATTATAGACGGTCTGGTATGTGTGGGAATAATAAACATCCCCACCCAGAATCTGGAGCTCCCCGTAATAGCGGAATTCAGCATGGAGGACTTGGATACGGCACCTTGCTTATACTTTGGATCCCCCTATACCAAGGACCTGGTAATCTGCGCTCACAATTTCGACAGCCACTTTCAGCGCATAATGAATCTGGTTCAGGGAGACCCTGTAACCTTTATCGATATGGACGGAAACGAATTCAATTATGAAGTTGGATTAAGTGAAGTTCTGGATCCCTATGCAGTTGATAAAATGACCTCGGGAGAATGGGATTTAACATTGTTCACCTGTACCTTCGATTCCGGCTCAAGGGTCACGGTTCGCTGCATGGAAGCAGGGGATAATTCAAACATAATAGTAACTGATTAAAAAAGATATAATAAAGAATAAGATAAATAAAAAATAAAGGGCAGCGCCCTTTATTTTTTTCGCATAATATTAGTCTATCGGGTTTACTCAGCTTCTACTGCGGGAGCTTCTTCATCCTGAAGCTTGTCGTAGGCGCTGAAGATGGCATCTTTGATCTTGTTACGCATTTCCGATACGAGGGGATGAGCGATGTCTCTAAAATCGCCTTCACCCATCTTGCGGCTGGGCATAGCTACAAACAGCCCATTCTGACCATCTATAATTTTGATGTCGTGGACCACAAACTCGTCATCGAAAGTAACGGACGCAACAGCCTTCATTTTACCTTCATCGTTAATCTTGCGAATGCGAACATCGGTAATTTCCATTCTTTCTCCTCCTGTTAAACATATGAGATACCGATATGATTATACATAATTATGAGTGTTTTTGCAAGATGTTCTATGAATAAATTGAAAAAAAGCCCCAAGAATCCTCAAAAATCCCCAATCCTAAGGTGCAATTTTCTTATATATATGTTATTATATATATGCTTTAGAAACGGAGGTTATGGATAAATCAAATGGTTAATCTTGAGGATTATAAGAATATCCACTGCATTGGCATAGGAGGGGTAGGTGTATCGGCCATTGCGGAGATTCTTTTGGCAAGAGGATATAATGTTTCGGGCTCCGATATGAAAGAATCCGAGATTACCGATCATCTAAAAAACCAAGGCGCAACCATATATGTAGGCCATAGAGCGGAAAACGTAGAAAACGCCGATCTCATTATCTATTCAGCGGCAATAGCCGAGGAGAATCCGGAGATCAAGAGAGCCAGGGAAAAGAATATTCCTTTGGCATCCAGGGCGGAGGTCCTTGGGGTATTGATGGACGAATACGAAAACAGTATCGCCATCAGCGGAACCCACGGAAAGACTACGACCACTTCTATGGTTTCTTTGATTCTTGAGGCGGCCAAATACGATCCCACAATCATGATCGGCGGCACCTTAAGCGAAATCAACGGAAATTGCAAGGTTGGCCACAGCAAGTATTTTGTTACCGAGGCCTGTGAATACAGGGACAGTTTTCTTGAGCTTCGTCCCAAGATTGAAATTATCCTGAATATCGACTCCGACCATCTGGACTATTTCAAGGATATAGAGCATATAGTTAAATCCTTCGACGACTTCACCAAACATGTTCGTCAGGGAGGAAAGATTATAGCCTATGATGCCAATCCCTTTGTTAATAGGGTTATCGGCGATCTTCCCAATGTAATTACCTACGGATACAACAGAAACAGCGACTATGCCATCACCAATGTTCACTTTGGTGAGAACGGCATGCCCAGTTTTAATATTGTCCACGACGGAGAGAAGATATGCAAGGTGGAGCTTAATGTTCCCGGGGAGCACAATATCCTTAATGCCACCGCATCCTTTGCTTGTTGCTATGAACTGGGTGTTGATGCGGAGACCATTGCAAGCACACTAAACAGCTATCATGGAACAAAGCGTCGCTTCGACATTATCGGAAAGACGGAGAAGGGGTTTACCCTGGTTGACGACTATGCCCACCATCCAACGGAAATCAAAGCTACTTTAAGTGCGGCAGTAAATCTGCCCCATGACAGAATCTGGTGTCTCTTCCAGCCCCATACATATACCAGAACCTTGGCTCTCTTTGATGAATTTGCCGATGCCTTCGGAGGAGCAGATATACTGGTTTTGACGGATATTTATGCTGCAAGAGAAAAGAATATTTACAATATATCATCCGAAGCCCTTGCGGAGAAAATCGTTGAAAAGCATCCCGACAGAAAGGTTGTGTATATAAGCAAGCTGGAGGATGTGGCCAAATACGTAAAGGAAAACGCCGGACCCAACGATCTGATTATAACCATGGGTGCCGGAGATATTTACAAAGTCGGACAGATGATTCTTTAATCATTCACATAAACTATTTCACCTGCCATTAATTAAGAAAGAGGTTAAAAAATGAAGAACGGCGTCTTTACCGATTACAAGGTTTTTGCAGGAAACTCTCATCCGGAACTTGCTGAAGAAATAGCTTCCATAATGGGTAAGCCTCTGGGCAAGTCCACCGTGTCCAAGTTCAGCGATGGAGAAATCTCCGTAAGCCTGTGGGAGACGGTAAGAGGAATCGATGTATATATCATTCAACCAACATGCAATCCTGTAAACGACAATCTTATGGAGCTTCTGATCATGATCGATTCCATGAAGAGAGCCTCCGCAGGACGAATCAATGCCGTTATTCCGTATTACGGATATGCCCGCCAAGACAGAAAAGCCAAGGCAAGGGATCCGATTACAGCCAAATTGGTTGCTAACCTTATTATGGCAGCAGGTGCCGATAGAGTTGTAACCATGGATCTCCACGCCAATCAGATTCAGGGATATTTCGACATCCCGGTGGATCATCTTGTTGGACTTCCAATTCTGGCAAGATATTTCAAAGAAAAGAAGCTGGACGACGTGGTAGTTGTATCTCCCGACCACGGCAGCGTAACCAGGGCAAGAAATATGGCAGAATTCCTCAATTGCCCAATAGCCATCGTAGATAAGAGAAGACCGGAACCCAATAAGAGCGAGATAATGAATATCATCGGTGACATCGAAGGCAAGAACTGCATCATCATTGACGATATGATTGATACTGCCGGAACCATAACAAATGCTGCAAATGCCATTAAAGAAATTGGAGCAAAGGAAGTATTCGCTTGCGCAACCCATCCGGTGCTTTCCGGTCCTGCAGTAGAAAGAATTGAGAATTCAGCAATTAGCGAGTTGGTGCTTCTTAATACACTTCCTCTTCCTGAGGAGAAGATACTTGATAAGATGACCTTCCTGTCAGTTGCCCCGATTTTCGCCGAGGCCATGACAAGAATCTTCACAAACGGCTCCATCAGCAAACTCTTTGATGTAACAAAATAAACAGCCTGCCGCGGCGGTGCCAAACCAAAGGAGAAATATGTATTTAATCGTTGGCCTTGGAAACCCGGGGAAGAAATACGAGCTCACTCGTCATAATATGGGTTTCATCACCGTGGAAAGGCTTGCCGAGAAGGAAGGCATCAAGATTTCCAGGGCCAAATTCAAATCCCTAATGGGTGAAGGAATGATCGGGGGAGAGAAGGTGGTTCTTCTCAAACCCCAGACCTATATGAATCTAAGCGGTGAAGCCGTTAGAGAGGCCTTTAATTATTTCAAGATTGAACCTGAAAAAATGATGGTAGTCTATGATGATATAGATATTCCCTTGGGTTCCTTAAGAATCAGAAAATCCGGAAGTGCCGGCACCCATAACGGCATGAGGTCAGTGATTTACCAGCTGGGCATTGATGATTTCCCTCGCATGAGAATAGGAATCGGTGAACAGGAAAAGGGTAAGGGCGACCTTATAAGCCACGTGATAGGAAAGGTTACGGAAGAAGAGAAGGAAGTTTTAAGAACCACTATTGACAGTGGTGTGGAGGCCATAAGGGCCTATATTACGGACGGAATAGATCTGGCCATGAACAGATTTAACACCGGAAAACATGAACAAAAAGACGATTAGTATAACAGGCGTGGCCGAAAGTGCTTCGGCAAGGAAGATCGCCGCAATTGTAGAAGAGAATAGACAGGGGATTATCCTGGTTTCAGGAAGACCGAGGGCCGAAAGGCTTGCCTCGGACCTTTCTTTTTTTTGTGACCGCAATATCTACGTCCTTCCCGAGGATGATCTTCTCTTCTTAAACTATAAGGCCAGAAGCAGGGAGGATTCACTTAAGAGATTAACTATCCAGAAAGCCCTAAGAATGGATAGGGAGGCTATTGTAATTGCTCCCATTTCAGGTGCCATAAAAAAGATTCCGCCCCATAATGTATTCGAGGAATCAGGCATTAAACTTGAAAAGGGTAAGGAGGCGGATTTCGACCGTCTTAAGGAAACCCTTGTAATGATAGGCTACGAAAGAGTAAGCATGATTACATCCCTGGGACAGTTTTCTTTAAGGGGTGGCATTATCGATGTTTATCCGCCGGATAGGGAGGATCCCATAAGAATCGACTTCTTTGATACTGAAGTGGACAGCATCAGAACCTTTGATGCCGAAAGCCAGAGAAGTATGACCGAACTTGAACGGATTGAAATCTTCCCCGCCAAGCAGCTTGCTCCCGGAAGCATTGGAATAGACAGAGCAAAGGAAAGAATAACCAAAGCCTACGACAAACAGATCAAGAAATACGAGGGCTTTGGTGAAGGCTTTGCAGATTCGGTGGAGCGGTTGAAGGAACGTAAGGAAGAACTGCTTTCCGACATAGAGGATTTTGACAATAGAGATATTCTTGAAAACTATATCCACTATTTCTACGACGAAACCGAATATATCTGGGACTATATGCTGGATGGAGTCCTGGTGGTTGAGGATCCAAACAGAGTTTTGGAATATCTCAATATCCGCCAGAGAGACGGAGTGAACGACCTGGATACCATTGTTGTAAGAGGACAAGGTGTTCCCGAGGATGTGGTTATGATTGGAGGAGAAGAAGATTATCTAAAAATCTACGACTATCCCGAAGTCTATACCTTGCTTCCCTTCCCATATACATTTAAGGGCCCGGAGAGACTTACGGAATTAATAAACGAAACCTGCCACCAGATGACTTCTTATTCCGGCCATATGGATATTCTGGAGAGGGATGTTAAGGATTTTGTTGGCAGAGGATATAGGGTCATTGTTACCGCGTCCACCGCCGACAGATCAAATGCCCTAAAGGATTTCTTCAAGGGTGAAAGTTATTTGGGAAGAGTTGATGTGATGGAGGGTAATCTCTCCGCCGGAATAGTCTATCCCAATGAAGGCCTGGTATATATAAGCGATAACGATATCTTTGGCAGCACCAAAATCAAAAAGCGGGGAAGACGGACGAGGGGACAGCAGATTCAGTCCTTCACCGATTTAAGCAAGGATGACTTCGTGGTTCACGAGAATCACGGCGTGGGAAGATTCCTTGGAATAGAACCACTTATCATTGAAGGGGAGAAGAGAGACTTCATAAAAATTAAATACGCCGGAAAAGATATGCTCTATGTTCCCGTGGAGCAGATGGATGTGGTTCAGAAATACATAGGTTCCGACGGAGTACTGCCTAAGATTAACAAGCTTTCCGGCGACGAATGGAATAGAACCAAACAAAGGGCACGTCTTGCCATTAGGGAAATGACGGAGGAACTCCTTAAGATCTACGCTCAGAGAAAGAGCCAGGGTGGCTATGCCTTTGGTGATGATTCCGTATGGCAGAAGGAGTTTGAATCCTCATTCCCCTTTGAAGAAACCGAGGATCAATTGAGAGCTTCGGAAGAAATAAAAGAAGACATGGAAAGCGACCTTCCCATGGACAGACTTCTCTGCGGCGACGTAGGCTATGGTAAAACAGAAGTTGCAGCGAGGGCAATTTTCAAATGCCTGGAGAACGGCAAGCAGGCGGCTATTCTGGTGCCCACAACAATTCTTGCAAACCAGCATTTTAATACCCTTAAGGACAGATTCTCCAATTATCCATTTACGGTGGATATGCTTTCAAGGTTTAGAACCGATGCCCAGCAAAAGGAAACCATCAAGGAATTGGAAAAGGGTATGGTGGATCTGGTTATAGGTACCCATAGGCTCCTATCCAAGGATGTTAAATTTCACGACCTGGGTCTTTTGGTGGTGGACGAGGAGCAGCGCTTCGGTGTAAAGCATAAGGAAGAAATCAAGAAACTGAAGGCAAATGTGGATGTGCTGACTTTATCTGCAACTCCAATTCCAAGAACCCTCAATATGTCCCTTTCGGGCATAAGGGATATGAGTTTAATAACGGAGCCTCCCGAGGAGCGTTATCCCGTCCAGACCTATGTGGTGGAAGAGGATGACCAGCTCTTGAGGGAAGTCATAATTCGAGAAATCGACAGGGGCGGTCAGGTCTTTGTTGTATATAACAGAGTCAGAGGAATCTATAAGGTGGCGGAAAGGCTGGCCGATTTGGTTCCCGAAGCCAAGATTGTTGTTGGTCACGGTCAGATGAACGAGCAAAGCTTGGAAGACGTAATGGAGGACTTTATCGGCGGCAAGTATAATGTTTTGGTTGCCACAACCATCATTGAGTCGGGAATAGATATCCAAAACGCCAATACCATGATAGTAATAGATGCGGATAAATGCGGTCTTGCCCAGCTCTACCAGCTGAGAGGACGGGTGGGTAGATCCAATAGGGTCGCCTATGCCTATCTCACATATAAGAAAGAAAAGGTTTTGACCGAAACCGCCGTCAGACGTCTAAGAGCCATCAAAGAATTCACTGAGTTTGGCTCCGGATTTAAGATCGCCATGCGTGACCTTGAAATCCGTGGTGCCGGCAATCTCCTTGGAGCGGAACAAAGCGGCCATATGATGAGCATAGGCTACGAGCTCTACTGCAAGATGGTGGATGAAGCCGTTAAGCAGGCCAGGGGAGAAGCGCCTGAAGAAATGCCCGAAGAGATTACGGTTGAAATCCAGGTTTCCGCCAATATTCCCGATTGGTATATTGACGACGAAAATCTTAAGCTCCAGATGTATAAGAAAATATCTCTTATTGAAGGCCCCGAAGATGTGGAAGAGGTGGAAGAAGAGCTCCTTGACAGATTCGGCGATCTTCCCAAGGAAACCATCAACCTCATTAAGATTTCTCTTATAAGAAAGCTTTCCAATTCCTTCGGCTTAAGCAGAATCTACGAGCAAAAGGAAAGCATAGTTATGGAATTCGGAGAAAGCAATAAGCTTACTCCCTATGCCATGATGAAGGCAAACCAGCTTCTTGGGGATCAGCTTTTGATTCACGGCGGGGTTACACCCTATTTAAGGCTTATGGTAAGCTCCCGAACCAAGCTGGACGACACAATAGCCCTTTTAAGGGTTTTGGTAGAAAACAAAGACAAAAAGGGAAATGCATGATATTATAATAAGTCGGAGGATTTGAATATGCTTTTTAGGAATATCAGCATAGTTGACGAAAATTTTGAGGTTAAATCCGGAGTAAACGTTCTGGTGGAGGAGGATAGGATCGCTTTTATTGGCGAAAACCTTCCTTCCGACGATAGAGAATCCTTTGGAGATATTATCGACGGGACGGGAAAACTTTTAATTCCCGGCTTTGTCAATGCTCATGGACATTCCCCCATGGTTCTCATGCGAGGCTATGGAGAGAATATGAGTCTCCAAGACTGGCTCTTCAATAGAATCTTTCCCTTTGAAGATAGGCTGACCTCCGAGGCGGTCTATTGGGGAACCCTCCTTTCTATGGCGGAATCTCTGAAGTTTGGAATAGTGTCCACCAGCGATATGTATTATTTCTGCGAGGATATGGTCAGGGCTATTCTGGATTCCGGAGCAAAGAACAATCTCTCCAGATCCATCAGCAAGATGGACGACAGCCCCTTTGATGAATTCAAAGCCGTAAAGGAATTAAAGGCCTTGGTTTCCAGGTATCAGGGGGCGGGAGATGGAAAACTGATAATCGAAAGTAGCCTCCATGCGGAGTATACCAATAACGAGGATGCTGCCATCTCCTTGGCACAGCTGGCAAAGGATATGGGCCTCAGGATGCACGTCCATGTTTCCGAAACAAAGCATGAACACCAAGAGTGTAAGGAAAGACATGGAGGAAGAACTCCCGTCAAATATCTTTCCGATTGCGGAATATTTAATGTTCCTTCTCTTGCCGCTCACTGCGTATGGGTGGAGGATGAGGACATAGAAATTCTCAAGGAAAAGAATGTATTCGTAGTAACCAATCCCGTAAGCAATCTTAAACTGGCCAGCGGGGTCTGTGATGTTAAGAAACTTATGGATAATGGTATTATTGTGGCTCTTGGAACGGATAGCTCAGCCAGCAATAATAATCTGAGCATCTTCGAAGAAATGAAGACCATGAGCCTTCTGGCCAAGGTTAAGCATAAGGATCCAACGGTTATCACTCCCAAGGAAGCTCTTGCCATGGCCACGGTAAACGGGGCTTTGGCTCAGGGAAGAAATGACTGCGGCCTGGTTAAGGAGGGCTATAAGGCGGACCTGGTTATGATTAATCTGGATACTCCCAATATGGCTCCGACTCACGACCTTTTAAGCAATCTGGTTCTTGCGGGAACCGATAGGGAAATAGAGATGACCATGGTTGATGGAAAGATTCTCTACGAAAGAGGAGAGTTTAAGACCATAGATATAGAAGAAACCTTGGCGAAGGTAAAGGAATCCGTAGAGGATATTTTGAATAGAGGAAATATTAACTAGATGAGCAAGAACAAAATGCTAAGGGGCGCCGCCATAATCGGCGCCGCGGGAATAGTGGTAAAGCTGGTTGGAGCTTTCTTCCGCATTCCTCTTACAAACTGGATAGGACAGTTGGGTATGTCTTACTATCAGGTAGCATATCTGATTTACTCAGCTCTTCTTGTTATGGCAACAGCGGGATTCCCTGTGGCCATTTCCAGAATTGTATCGGAGAACAATGCCCAGGGGAAGTACAGAAACTCCCATAAGGTATTTAAGGTTTCCATAACTATTATGGGAAGCCTGGGAGTCATTCTTTCTTTGACTTGTTATTTCGGTGCGGAGGCTCTTACCACCAGAATAGGTAATCCCAATGCTACCTTGGCGGTCCAGTCCATGGCTCTTGCTCTTTTCTTTGTTCCGCTGCTTTCCGCCATAAGAGGATTCTTCCAGGGCAGACAGAATATGAAACCCACCGCCATTTCGGAAATAGTGGAGCAGCTGGTTAGAGTTGTTGTAGGTCTTATTCTGGCAAAGTCATTCTTGGGATCGGGACTTCCCCAGTCCGCCGCCGGTGCTGCCTTTGGCGCATCCGTAGGTGCGGGAGCAAGCCTTGCCCTTATGATTTTGATTTACTTCTTA
>CAJOQI010000092.1 GCA_905236895.1 uncultured Peptostreptococcaceae bacterium
AACACCACATGAAAATATAGCCCTTAGCGTTAAAAACCTTCACGTAAATATGCCCGGTGAAAAGGTTGAAGGTCTTGACTTTGATGTATACGAAGGAGAGATACTTGGAATAGGAGGTTTGGCAGGACAGGGTAAACTGGGAATTCCAAATGGTATCATGGGCCTTTATGAATCCTCGGGAGATGTGGAACTCTTCGGAAAGAAATTAAAAGTAGGTGATACGGGAGCTGCCCTTAAAGACGGAATTGCAATGGTTTCGGAAGACAGAAAAGGTGTAGGCCTTCTTTTGGATCAATCCATAGAGGATAATATCGTTTTCAATGCAATGCAGGTTAGAGGGGATTATTTAAGAAAAATTGGTCCCTTCACATTAAAAAACGCAAACGAGATCCGTAGCATTGCCGAAACAATGATTAAAGATTTGGATATTAGATGCACCGGACCTACCCAGTTTGCCGGCACTCTTTCGGGAGGTAACCAGCAAAAGGTATGCATTGCCAGGGCACTTTGTTTGAATCCTCGTTTCCTCTTCGTATCGGAGCCAACCAGAGGTATAGATATCGGAGCAAAGAAGCTGGTACTTGAAACCATCGTTAAACTTAACAGAGAACAGGGAATGACCGTTGTTCTTGTTTCTTCGGAACTCCAGGAACTGCGCAGCATCTCTGATCGTATTGCAATAGTATCGGAAGGTAAATTGGTTGATATTCTTTCTCCGGATGCAGCAGATGCAGACTACGGTCTTGCTATGTCAGGCATCAAACCTTCCGAACAGAAAGATAAGGAGGAGGCGAGAAATGACAACCAATAAAACAAAGAAATTGCTCGCCCTTGTGGTTTTGGTCTTAGCGGTTCTTCTCCTTGCCTTGGGAGTAATTAATATTCCCGGACAAAACGGCGCTGCCGGAAAAAGCGTACTTGCTGATGCAAGAATAAAAGCCCTTTTAACCCATACCGCTGACCAGCTTGGAGTTGGAACTGATACATACTCCGGAAAGTCAACAAGCGGACTTAAAGGAGCTACGGACAAGTATATGGAAGTCCTTGAGGCCTACGGCTCACTTGAAGAAGAAGCTACAGCAAAGTATATCGAAGAACATTACGAAGAAGCCAAGGCTGCCCTGGAAGCCGAGCAGCAGAAGCTTTTGGAGGAGGGTAAGGAAGTTCCGGAAAACCAAGAGGTTGAAGTGGATATGTCCGGATTTGAACCCACTGCTGAAATGTTGGCTGCTCAAGAAAAGGCAGATGAGGCTTTTAAGTCGGTTAAGAGTGAACTTAAAGGCTTGTTTCCATCTGCAGATGATGCTTCTTTGGATAATCAGAAGGAAGGCATTCAAAAACTACTCTACCAGACGGATGATGATTTCTCCTCTCAGTTTAATCGTTACAAAGATGTAAGCGGAACCAAGCTGGGATTGAAAGAATATCTCTTGGTTCACGCTGACGATATTCTCTATGGAGGAATTGCATTGCTTTTCCTTGTTGCACTTTTGCTCTACAGCGAATGGCTTATCGGTAAACTGGGAATACCAAGGGTAATTATAGGAATGTTCTTTATACTCCTATGCTTTATGACCCTTTGGTACGATCTTTCCCTTCCTTCCTTGCTCAGCAATACTGTAGTAAGAATGGGAATGAATGCCATAATGGTACTTGCAATGGTTCCCGGTATCCAATGCGGTATCAGTCTTAACCTGGGTCTTCCAATAGGATTGGTTGCAGGCCTTATCGGCGGTCTTCTTACAATCGAACTGGAAATCCCCGGTGTGGCCGGTTTCCTCTTTGCAATCTTGGTTGGAGTTGTTATTGCAATTATCTCCGGATATCTATATGCTCAGCTCCTTAACCGCTTAAAAGGGGAGGAGATGTCCGTAACAACTTATGTTGGATTCTCCATCGTATCCCTTATGTGTATTGCTTGGTTGGTGCTGCCCTTCAAGTCCCTTAAGCTCCGTTGGCCCTTGGGTACAGGACTAAGAAATACCATTGGACTGGACAAAACCAATTTTAAGCATATCCTAAATGATTTCGGGGCTTTCAGCATAGGAGACTTCACCGTGCCTACGGGGCTTTTGCTCTTTGTTGCACTTTGTTGCTTCCTGGTGTGGCTCTTCTCACGCAGTAAAACAGGTGTTGCCATGCAGGCTGTGGGAAATAACCCCCGTTTTGCAGAAGCCGCAGGTATCAATGTAAACAAGATGAGAGTAATAGGAACGGTGCTTTCCACAGTTCTTGGTGCCATTGGTATTCTGGTCTTCTCACAGAGCTACGGATTCATGCAGCTATATACAGCCCCAAGACAGATGGGCTTTGTTGCTGCATCTGCCATCTTAATCGGTGGCGCCACAACCAGCAGATGTAAAATCAGCCATGTGCTTATCGGAACATTCCTTTTCCAGGGAGTTCTCACCCTAGGTATGCCGGTAGCCAATGTATTGGTTCCAGGGTCAACCATTTCAGAGACCTTGAGAATCCTTATATCCAACGGCATAATCCTGTATGCGTTGACCAAGTCAGGAGGTGATTCCCGTGCGTAAAGACTTTGATATTAAATCCATATTGCGTAATAACGCGGTAACCATCATGTTCATTATTCTGAGTATCATCTGTCTTAAATATTCCGGACAGACGGTTCCCTATGTAATGTTTGAACTCTTTGGTCGACTGAGCAGAAACGCATTTATAGTTCTTGCCCTGATTCTTCCCATTGTGGCAGGTATGGGTATCAACTTCGCAATAACAATCGGTGCTATGGCTGCACAGATTGCTGCCCTCTGGGTGGTTGAATGGGGTATCGGAGGCCTTCCGGGGCTTTCGGTTGCTGCACTGATGACTATTCCTATTGCTGCCTTCTTTGGATACCTTATAGGTAATCTGCTTAATAAGATGAAGGGACAGGAAATGATAGGCGGACTTATCCTTGGTTATTTTGCCAACGGACTATATCAGCTATTGTTCCTCTTCATCTTCGGCAATCTTATTCCACTTAAGGCTCCCGGATTGGTAATCAAAGGCTCCACAGGTGTAGCCAATACCATTGACCTTTCCACGGAAAGGGGATTCAAATACGCTTTGGACGGCATCTGGAGATTGCCCTTTGGTCCCGCTCTCTATATTGCTTGCGGAATCATCCTTGTAATCGCTGTATTGATGTTTTTCTTTAAGAAGATAGATAAAAAGAAACTGATTACTATTGTGGCTTCTTCTGCAGCAGCTTGCCTCCTGTATCAGCTTCCCTTTGTTAAGAATATCTTCTCAATGGTAAGCGTTCCAATGGTTACATTCATGGTAGTGGGACTTCTCTGTGTGTTTAATATCGTATTGATGAACACTCGTCTTGGACAGCAGTTCAGGGCGGTAGGCCAAAACAGAACCGTTGCCAATGCTTCCGGTATAAACGTAGACCGCACCAGACTTATTGCCATCGTAATATCAACGGTGCTGGCAGGCTGGGGACAGCTGATCTTCGTTCAGAATATGGGTTCATTCCAGACCTATGGTGCCCACGAGCAGGTAGGACTTTATGCAGGTGCAGCCATTCTGGTAGGTGGTGCATCAATTCGTAAGGCAAACAATACTCAGGCACTTCTGGGATGTATTCTTTTCCACCTTCTGTTCATCATGGCTCCGCCTGCAGGAAAGAACCTCTTTGGTGATGCTGCAATAGGTGAATACTTTAGAGTATTCATCTCATACGGCGTAATAGCCATGGCTCTGGTAATGCACGCTTGGCGCGGAATCCAGACTAAGAAGAAATCAAAGGACAAAGAGAGTGGGGAAGCTATCGAAGAATCCGGCGAATCTGAAGATTCCGAAGATTCCGATGACCCATCTATTGTATTCCTAGGTTAATCATAGCAGTACCGATTATATAGACAGTTGTTTGCCCCCTAAAGGGAAATCCCAAAGGGGGCTTTTTAATTATTAAATAACAATAATCCATCTTTTAATTCCATTGAAATTTAGGGAAAAATCCTATATAATTTAATTTATGCAAAAAGATAAGGAGATTCACTATGTTTAGACCAATTGCCAGATTTAAGCAGGAAATATCCAGGGAAGAATGCATCCGGATTCTTAAAGAGGAATTGAGAGGTGTGCTTTCCGTAAACGGAGATGATGGCTATCCTTACGGAAGTCCAATTAATCATTGGTATAACGAGGAAGATGGCAATATCTATTTCCACGGAGGAAAGAAGGGCCATAAGATCGACGCCATGAAAAACTGCCCCAAAGCCTCCTTCTGCGTAATGGATAAGGGCTTTGTTAAGGAAGGAGAATGGGCCCTAAATATCAGAAGCGTAATAGTATTCGGAAAAATGGAGTTTATTGAAGACCAAGAAGAAGCTATGGAGATTACAAGAAAACTCAGTCTTAAATTCACCCCGGATCTGGAATACATAGAAGAAGAAATTAAGCACTCTGCTGCAGGAACCTTGGTTTATCGACTGGTTCCCCAGCATATTTGTGGAAAACTGGTAAACGAGTCCTAGATTATGAAGAGTTTTGATTCAATCAATACTGAATATGCCAGATGGCTTAAGGAAACCCAAAATGATGCCTCCATGCAGGACGAACTGAGGGCCCTCGAAGGAAATAGGGAAGCTTTGGCCGAAGCCTTCGGCTATGAGCTTTGTTTCGGTACATCAGGTATCCGTGGAATTATGGGGCCTGGTCCTTGTTGTCTGAATAAATACGTTGTTAGAAGAGCCACACAAGGTCTGGCAGACTATATCCATTCTCAGGCTTTGGATGCGCCGTCGGTTGTGATTTCCTATGACAGTCGCTATCATTCCAAGGAATTTGCGGAAGAGACCGCAAAGGTGCTTTCAGGAAACGACATCAAAGCTTGGATCTTCGATTCCATGACTCCCGTGCCAATTCTCACTTATGCCATAGGTCAATTAACCTGCGACTATGGCATAATGATTACAGCAAGCCATAATACGGGTATATATAACGGATATAAGGTGTATAATCGGGACGGTTATCAGGTTCTTTCTCCTGAGCCGGAGGCCATTCTTGATGCCATTTCCAAACTTGACTTCTTTTCCGGCATAAAAATGTCCGATAATAGGATTATCAGATTGAATGACGATATTCCTCAGCGATTCATAAAAGAAGTTTTGGAACTGCAAGAAGGATGGATAAGCTCGGATATTAAGAATGATATCAAGATTATCTATACTCCCTTAAACGGAACCGGGAACAAATATGTTAGACAGCTTCTTTCGGAATCGGGCTTTAATAATGTCACCGTTGTTCACAGCCAGGAGAATCCCGACGGATCCTTTGCAACCTGCAAGACACCCAATCCGGAAAAGATTGCCGCCTATAACGAAGCCTTTAGGCTTATGGACGCAGAGGGAGGAGATGTAATTATCGCCACGGATCCCGACTCTGATAGGGTTGGAGCCGCTTTGATTCATAGTGGAACAAAGGTAAATCTTTCCGGAAATCAATTGGGGGTTCTCATCTTGGACTTCCTTTGTCATGTAAGGACCTTGAAGGAAGGAAAGAGTGTATATAGAAGCGTTGCTACCACACCCATGATTGATCTTCTTGCCAAGGAATACGGATTAAATCTTAAAACCACTTTGACCGGATTCAAATATATAGGTGAAGCTATTTCCAAAATGATGCATAAAGGTGAGAGCAGCAATTTCTTCTGCGGAATTGAAGAAAGCAACGGATATCTCTTTTCACCTTTTATCAGGGACAAGGATGGAATAAGCTCTGCCCTAATAATCGCTTCAATGGTGGCTCTTTATAAGTCTCAGGGAATGGATCTTATAGACAGACTTGAAGCCCTTGCCGAGAAATACGGAGAGTGCTATGAAAGGCCTCGTAATTATACCTTTGACGGCATAGCGGGTAAGGAAGCCATGGAGAAGATTATGACATATTTCCGAGAAGAGGCTGTGGATACAATCGGTAATATTAAGATAGAAAAAAGAATAGATTATCTTACCGAAGAAACCGACTTCCCCAAGACCGATATGATTGAATATCATTTGGAAGATGGAAGTAGGGCAATAGTTCGCCCCTCGGGAACGGAATCAAAGATAAAGGTCTATGCCTATCTTACAGCAAATAACTCTCCCATAATAGATGAGATTAACAGTATAATGAACCAATTCAAACTAAGTTAACGGAGGAAAAGACTTTGGAAAAGAAAGGTCTAAACGAATTAAGAAGACTATTTAGGGAATTCTATGTGAGCAAAGAGCATTACGCCGCCAAAAGCGCTTCGCTGATTCCCAAGGACGATAAATCACTTCTCATCATAAACTCGGGAATGGCCCCTCTAAAGCGCTATTTTGCCGGTCTGGACACCCCTCCTGCAAAGAGGATGACCACCTGTCAGAAATGCGTTAGAACCGGTGATATTGAAAACGTAGGCAAGACCAGTCGTCACGGCACCTTCTTTGAAATGCTGGGCAGTTTTTCCTTTGGCGATTATTTTAAGAAGGAATCAATTGAGTGGGGCTGGGAATTCATGACCAAGGTACTTGAACTTCCTGTTGAAAAGCTCTGGGCCACGGTTTATTTGGATGATGACCAGGCAGAGGAGCTTTGGCAAAATGTGGGAATGCCCAAGGAAAGAATCGTAAGGCTGGGTAAAGAAGATAACTTCTGGGAAATCGGTCTTGGACCCTGTGGACCTTGCTCTGAAATCTATTTTGATAGAGGAGAAGAATATGGCTGCGACAATCCGGATTGCAAGCCGGGCTGCGACTGCGACAGATATGTTGAATTCTGGAACCACGTATTTACCCAGTTCTCCAAGGAAGAGGATGGCAGCTATTCCAATCTAGAGCATCCAAATATAGATACGGGAATGGGTCTTGAAAGACTTGCCTGCATCATTCAAGGTGTTACATCCATTTTTGATATAGATACCATAAGATATATTCTTGACGGCGTTCTGGAACTTTCCGGAGTTGAATATGAAAAAGAAGGAACCGAGGCCACAGATGTATCCGTAAGAATCATCACAGACCATCTTAGGTCCATGGTATTCATGATTGCTGATGGAATTACACCTTCAAACGAGGGAAGAGGCTATGTTTTAAGACGTCTTATAAGACGTGCCGTAAGACATGGTAAACTCATTGGAATAGACGGAACCTTCCTGTCAAAGCTTTCCGAAAAGGTTATTCAGGTTTCCGGAGAAGCCTATCCTGAGCTGGTTGAAAAGAGGGAGCTCATTCAGCGCATCATCGAGATAGAGGAGGAGAAATTCGCATCCACCCTGGATCAGGGAATGAATATGATTCAGGACAGCATCAAAGATATGAAGAATGCGGGGGATACCGTAATGAATGGCGAGGTAGCCTTTAAGCTTTACGATACCTACGGCTTCCCCATGGAGATGACTGAAGAAATCCTTGAAGAAAACGGATTTACCCTTGATAAGAATGGCTTTGATGAAAGCATGGCCAGACAGAAGAAGATGGCCCAGGATGCCAGAAAGAGCGACGACGACGAAGGATGGAAAGAGGCTGTTACAGCTCTTGATCTTCCGGAAACAATATTCACAGGCTATGAAATGCTTTCTGGCAAATCAAAGGTTTTGGCTGTCCAAGGTCCGGGAGGAAAAGACAGACTGTCTGAAGGAGATAAGGGAATTATCTATTTTGATGAAACACCTTTCTATGCTGAGTCCGGTGGTCAGATTTACGATATTGGATTTATCGGAAACAATGATGGTTTAGAAGTAGTCGTAAATAAAGTAACCAAATCAAACGGATTATTCGCCCACGAGGTTGATGTAAAGAAGGGAAATATCAGTACAGGTGAGGAGGTTCAACTATTTGTTGATGTAAAGAGAAGACATCTTATTATGAGAAACCATACCGCGACCCATCTTCTTCAGAAGGCCTTAAGAGATGTTCTTGGAACCCATGTTGAGCAGGCAGGTTCACTGGTAAATGATGAAACCTTAAGATTCGACTTTACCCATTTCCAGGGGATGACAGATGAGGAGCTTAAGGCTGTGGAGAACTTGGTAAACGAAAAAATATACGAGTTCTTACCTGTAACCGTAATCGAAACCACCATGGACGAGGCCGTAAAAATGGGAGCCATGGCATTATTCGGTGAGAAATACGGAAATGAAGTTAGAGTTGTAAAGGCAGGTGATTTCAGCACCGAGCTTTGTGGAGGAACCCATGTAAACAATACTGGAGAGATTGGTTCCTTTAAGATTCTGTCTGAATCGGGAATAGCTTCCGGAGTAAGAAGAATCGAGGCTGTTACCGCATCCGGAGTATTAAACCTCTTCAATGAGGATGAGAAAATTCTTTTTTCCGTAGCAAAATCCATGAAGTCCACCAAGGATCAGCTTGTTCCCAAGGCAGAAAGTCTTGTGGAAGAGGTTAAGAGCCTTAATAAGGAACTTAGCGGTTATAAGAAGGCAGAAATGGGAGATGCCGCAGAAGAGATGATTGCATCTGCAAAGGAAATTAATGGAGTAAAACTAATAACCAAGGAATTTAAGGATGCGGATGTGGATGATTTAAGAAATCTCTCCGACGATATTAAGAATTCCGCATCAAATATAGCCATGGTGTTGGCATCCGTAAATGAAGGCAAGGTTGTGCTCCTTGTTTCTCTCTCCGACGATTTGGTGGAGAAGGGCCACCATGCAGGTAAAATGATCAAAGAAATAGCAGCAGCCTGTGGCGGTGGAGGCGGCGGAAAAGCCAATATGGCTCAGGCCGGGGGTAAGGACCCAAGCAAGATTTCAGATGCTTTTCAGGTTGCAGAAAACCTTATTGCTGTAGTATAATCAATTAAAGGGAGGAAGCGCAGTATGGAAAGAAAAACAATTATGTTCAATTCTTCTAAGGCACAGGAAAAAACAACTCGAGAAATCCTTGAGGCAGTCTATTCCGCCCTCGAAGAACGCGGCTACAATGGCATCGATCAGATGGTAGGTTATATTCTCTCTGGCGATCCCTCCTACATCACCAGCTATAACAATGCTCGTATGATGATAAGCCGTATCGACAGGGACGACCTTGTGGAGGAAATACTTAAAGACTATCTTGGAAAATAACTGCAGAAACTGCGGCGGG
>CAJOQI010000093.1 GCA_905236895.1 uncultured Peptostreptococcaceae bacterium
GGTTTCCTTTCACTGGCGGTAATGATCTTTGGACAGTGGAAACCCCATAGAATAGCCATTGCAGCCCTCCTCTTCGGATTCTTCAGAGCCCTTTCCAACGTATATACGGGCTTCAGTTTCCTGGCGGCACTTGGACTTCCTTCCACCGTCTACAATATGATGCCTTACGTATTCTCCCTGATCATTCTGGCCTTCACATCAAAGAATTCCAGGGCACCAAAGGCAGAAGGTATTCCATACGATAAGAGTACAAGATAAAGAAATATTATATAATCAAAAAGAAAAAAGCCGGGTCCCACCGGCTTTTTTCTTTTTAGAGAAGCTGTTTTAGAAATCCACCTCTAAGCACAGAATCTATAGGAGGTTATGGGTTTCATAGGATTGTTAATGAAATAACAATGTTATGTTAATAAATTAACATATTTTTCTTACCTTGTCAACATGAATCTTTAACATAGATTGTCAAAAGAAAAAAGAGCCCCAAAGGACTCTTCTTTTTATGGTGCGGCCGACTGGACTTGAACCAGCACGGTTGCCCACACGCCCCTCAAACGTGCGCGTCTGCCTATTCCGCCACGGCCGCATGGGTAGGCTTAAATACATAAGCTACAGTTAATTATGTTACCATATATCTTGAAAAATGCAAGACCATTTTTATTATTCCCCTTCGGATTCCGTAGTAATCTCACTGTCACTATCGACGGTCATTCTCTTCTGCCAACGCCAGTTGGCAATATCCCTATAGGGGTTAAAATACTGAGGTGCATTCTTATCGGAGAATGTATCCACTGTGGTAAAGCAATAGGTTCTATAGCATATTGAAAAATACGGTAGATCCTCATTTAATTCGGTTTTAAGCTGAGAAAATATCTCCGACTGTTCATCTGCCGTATGGGCTTTTTCCAGTTCTTTCACCCTGCTTAGGACCTCTTTGTTGTTATAGGTAATATAGTTGTTGGAGCCGAAGAGTTCGGCCATCTTAAACTGCTTGTCCATTTTGATGCCGCCGAAATAGATGTCGAATTCCCCTGCATCCAGCCTCTCTTGAAAGACATCCTTCTCCAAAACTTCAAGTTTAATGGTTATACCCACATCCTCCAGCTGTTCCACGATATTCTGAGCGCCGTCCGATCTGCTGGTATTCTCTTTGTTTACGATCATCGTAAGGGTAAGGTCATCTCCTTCGGGAGTTTCAATCATTCCGTCTTCGTCTATGTCCTTGAAACCTATGGAAGCAAGCTTATCCGTTGTGACCTTGGTATCCTTTGTTATACCCTTATTCTTTGCCGCTCCAAGAAAGCCCGGAAAATAGAGGGAATCGGAGGTTACTCCCATGCCCGCATAGTCTTCCTGAATAATCTTATCCCTATCTATGGCATGGCAAAGTGCCTGTCTTACTGCCTGCATGGAGGTATATTCGTTCCTCATATTAAAACCGATAAATTCCAGCTCTCCTGAGGTTACCAGCTGGTATTTAAGGGACTTACCCTCCGCCTGAACATCTGCACCGCTGGCTCTGTTAAGATAGGCGGTAACCGCATCCATGGTCATAAGACCCAGAACCTTATCCTTATCCTGAACGATAGTAATATCTATGGTATAAGTGGGCACTCCGTCGTAGTAATTGGGGTTGGGAACCAGCTTGATGGACTTTCCTTCTTTGTATTCCGCATAGTTATAGGGTCCAGAGCCCTTGGTAAACTGACCGCTTATCTTATAATCCTTTGCAGAGACTATGGGAAAAACCAAATTATCCAAGGCTGCATCCTCTATGGATTGGAACTGGATATAGAGAGAATCCTCGTCATAGGTTGTAACATTTGAAATCTTTGAAGCATAGAGATAGTACGGGCTTGTATAACCTATTTCCTTGATTCTTGTAATGGTTCTCTGGACGTCTGAGGCGGTAATTGGGTTTCCGTCATAGAATTTCCCCTCAGGCTTAAGATCTATATATACGCCCCCTGTATCCGTATCCACCGTATAATAATTTACCAGATCCGGAACAATATTAAGAGAATCGTCCAGCTTGAACAAACTGCAGAAGATAAGCTGATTGAGATAGACTATATCCTCGTCGCTGGATGCCAGAGCATTAAAAGACTGTGGCTCATACATGGCCAGCTTTGCTCCTCCTGCATCCACCAAAAGATACAGCTTATCGCTTTTTTCTTCCTTGTTCTGGCTTCCGTTTTGAATAATGGTCATGGTGGTTCTTATACCGATAATAAGAAATACTATTACCACCAGAAACATATAATGCTTCTTCAGCCAGTCCAGTGCCTTTGTCAGCGCCAGATTTCTCTTCTTCACTATTTGCTATACTCCTTAAGCAGTTTCCTAAGCTTTGCCAAAAGGGTTTTTCTGCTGTGGTTATTATATATCACCACATCTGCCCTTGCTATCTTCTCTTCCTGAGGCATCTGGGCGGCGATCCTTGCCCTTGCTTCCTTCTCCGTAAGATCCCCTCTATTCAGGATTCTTGCAATCCTTATATGGTCATCACAGGCCACAACCCAGACTTCGTCGCAATTCTTCTCCGCTCCCGTTTCAAGAAGAAGTGGCGCATCCAAAACAATGAGCCGAGCCTTCCCCTCTTCCTTTCTTTCCTTCACCCATTTCTTCATGGCGGAAATAACCTTGCGGGTTACGATTTCTTCAAGCTTTGACTTTGCTTCCTCATCGGAAAAGACAAGCCGAGCCATCTTCTTCCTGTCCAGATTTCCGTCGGATGAAAAAACCTCATCACCGAAGGTCTCCCGAATTGCCTTAAGGGCCTTTCCTCCGGGAGCCGTCAGCTGACGAGAAACTTCGTCCGCATCAAAAACCGGATAACCCTTGGCCTTAAGATATGATGCAACGGTAGATTTACCGCTTCCTATGCTTCCTGTAAGTCCAATCGTCTTCATACTACTTCAAATCAAACCAGGTTTTACCTTTGTTCAAATCGCTTTCAAGCTCCACCTTTAGATTCATGGCACCCATCATATTTCTGATCAAAAGTTCCGAAACAGCCTCTTCCTCGGATTTAAGGGTGTCTATAATAAGTTCGTCGTGAACCTGAAGAATAAGTTTGGACTCATAGCCCTTTTCTTTAAGTTCCTTATCCACACTTATCATTGCAAGCTTTATTATATCCGCCGCACTTCCCTGGATCGGACTATTCATGGCAAGCCTTTCACCCAGGCTCCTAACCATAAAATTCTTGGAGCTTACCTCGGGTATATAGCGCCTTCTGCCAAGAATGGTTTCCGTATATCCCTTCTCCTTTGCCATGGACACCTGGCCGTCCATATATTCTCGAACCTTTTCATGCTTGGCAAAATAATCCTTGATATACCTCTCAGCATCCTTCCTGCTTATATTAAGCTCCTCGGAAAGGCCGAATCCACTCATGCCGTAGATTACACCAAAGTTTACCGCCTTTGCCCGATTTCTATCCATGGAAGTCACCTTATCGTATTCGATTCCAAACACCCTTGATGCAGTGGCTCTATGGATATCCGCCCCCTTATTAAATGCCTCTATCAAAGCCTCATCCCCGGAGAGATGGGCCAGAACCCTAAGCTCAATCTGGGAATAGTCCGCACCAATCAGGATATGGTCATCATCCCTTGGAACAAAGATTTTCCTCAGATTTCTACCGTATTCGTTTCTTACGGGTATATTCTGAAGATTGGGCTCAGTACAGGAAATCCTTCCCGTGGCAGTTACGGTCTGCTGGAAATGAGCCCTTATCTTTCCGTCATCAGCAATAAGGGGAACCAACCCCTCCACATAGGTGCTGTTCAGCTTGGACAGCATTCTATATCTTAGGATAAGTTCAACAATTGGGTGCATGTCCTTAAGCTTATCCAGAACCTCCGCATTGGTGCTATATCCGCTCTTGGTCTTCTTTCCCGCAGGAAGTTCCAGCTTCTCGAACAAAATCTCTCCCAACCGCTTTGGTGAATTGATATTGAATTCTTCCCCTGCCATGGCATAGATTTCATTTGTAATATGATTGATTTCTGCCTTAAGTTCCTTGCCAAAGTCCTCCAAGGCCTTTTTCTCAATCCTGAATCCTTCCTTCTCCATGGACGCAAGAACAGGAACCAAGGGAAGCTCCGCCTCCTTCAGAACTCTTTCAAGGCCTGCTTCTTCTATCTTGCCTTCTTGAATTGCTTTGATATTCCTGATGGCAATTAGAATTTCCTTTCCCTTACCTTCATTGCTTCCCTCCGGAAATTCTTTGTGGAAATATTCCAGAGAAAGAGCCTTAAGCTCATAATTGGATCTGGATGGATCCAAAACATATTGGGCGATAGCTGTATCCCAAGCTATTTCCACCTCCGAAAGACCGTGGCAGAAGAGAGCATAAATATCATCCACCAGATCATGACCGGACAATCTGGGCTTTCTACCATTTAGGAATTCTATTAAAGCGGAAATAAGACCATCACCTTTGGAAAGCAAGGTGGCCTCTGTAGAGATATAATAATAATCCTCTCCCCGGAGCAAAGCCACTCCGTCCATAGTAGGCTTTTCTTTATGAGAAAAATCCGAGAAAATATGAATATAGATTTCATCTTGAGATGTCAGGTTCAATAACTCCTTCAAATCCCCCGGTTCTTCAACTATATGGGTCTTAATATTCTCCGACTTAAACTCAATTTCAACTTCCTTCTCGGGGAGCGGTGCATCTCCAAGATACATCTTCTTTAAGAAGGAATTAAACTCCAGCTTAACCAGAATATCGATAAGTTTATCCTTCTCATACTCTCCGCGTTTCAGCCCTTCAAGGCTAAAATCAATGGGAGCGTCCCTATCTATTGTTGCAAGGCGCTTACTCATGATGGCAAGGTTTGCATTCTCTTCGACTTTTTGTCTAAGCTTCTCATTGGATATTTCAGAGGTTCTTTCAAGAAGCTGGTCTACGGATCCAAACTGTTCCAGCAGCTTAATTCCCGTCTTCTCTCCTATTCCCGGAATACCGGGAATATTATCGGACTGATCTCCCATAAGACCCTTGAGGTCTATAAACTGACGGGGCGTAAGGCCATACCTCTCCTTCATCTTCTCTTCGTCGTAGAGATCGAATTCCGAGATGCCCTTTTTTGTAATCAAGACCTTGGTCTTTGTTGTGGCAAGCTGAAGCGCATCCTTATCACCTGTGATGATAAGCGGTTCAAGGCCTTCTTCTTCTGCCCTTCTTGCCACGGTTCCTATGATATCATCTGCCTCGTAGCCATCCAGCTCAAGGTTTGTAATGCTCATGGCCTCAAGAAGTTCCTTTGCCAAGGGAAGTTCCATGGCAAGTTCGGGAGGCATCTTCTTTCTTCCCGCCTTATAGTCCTCATATTCCTTATGCCTAAAGGTAGGTGCCTTTCTGTCCCAGGCTACCGCCATATATTCAGGCTCATAGTCTTCAAGGGCCCTATTAAGCATATTCAAAAACCCGTAGATACCCTGGGTATAGATTCCCTCAGAGGTAATCATGGGTCTCTGCATAGCATAATAAGCTCTGTTTATCAGGCTGTTTCCGTCGATAATTACAATCCTACTCATATTGCCTCTCCCACCAAATCGTAATCAAAGGCATCTACTATCCTTACCATAACCATATCACCGGCCTTATGTTCCTTATCCGAAGTGAAAAGAACTCCATTGTCTATTTCCGGTGCATCGTATCTGGATCTTCCAATATATGAACCGTCCTCATCACGGCCTTCAACCAGAACCTCAAGAACAGTTCCTATTAAGGCTTTGTTATTCTCCAGGGAAATGTCAATCTGCCTTATCATGACCGATTCCAGACGATGCTCTTTAGTTTCCTCATCCACCTGATTAGGCATATCAAAGGCTTCCGTGCCCTCTTCCCTGGAATACTTAAAGGCTCCCAGCCTTCCGAATCTATGGGTCTCTACCATGTCTATAAGCTGATCAAAGACTTCTTCTGTCTCTCCCGGGAATCCCACAATAAGGGTGGTTCTAATACAGATATCAGGAATGGCAGTTCTAAGCCTATTAATAACATCATCTATTGCAGCCCTATCGGACCTTCTTCTCATGGCTTTAAGGATTTTATCGGATCCATGCTGAAGAGGAATATCGATGTAATGACAGATCTTCTCTTCCTCAGCCATAACCCGAATAAGTTCATCCGTAATCCTGTCGTCATAGCAATACATCAGCCTTATCCAGCGGATTCCGTCCACCCTGCACAGCTTTTTAAGCAGCTCAGGAAGGGACTCTTTACCATATAGATCTACACCGTAATACGTAACATCCTGGGCAATGAGAATCAATTCCTTGCAGCCCTGGGCAGCCAATTCCTCAGCTTCCGAAATCACGTCTTCCATTTTCTTGCTTCTGTATTTGCCTCGGATTTCGGGAATGATGCAATAGGCGCATTTTCTATTGCAGCCTTCACCAATCCTAAGGGTTGCGGAATATGGTGTATCTTCAAACTTCCTTACCCTCTTTTCCAGATAATCCAAATCGCAGGTGGATGCGGCCACCTTTCTTTCCTTTGATTCATCCAGATATTCCGGCAATTTGTCATAGTCGTTCACCCCAAGAAGAACGTCAGTCTCGGGTATTTCCTCAAACAATTCCTTGGCATAGCGCTGAGCCAAGCATCCCGTAACTATAAGCTTGGCATCATCTGTTTTTTTGTTTGCCGCATCAAAAATATGTTCAATGGATTCCTTCTTGGCATCCTCTATGAATCCACAGGTATTAACTATGACAACATCAGCCTCCTCGGGGCTTTCAACAAAGTCATAGCCCTCCCCGTCAAGGAGGGCTCTGATATAATCGCTGTCGTCAAAATTTTTAGGACACCCCAGGGTATCCAGAAATACCTTCTTATTCATCTCTATCTCTTAATCAATAATCCTGAACATCTCCGCTACCGTTGGATAGCCAGTTTTGATAATCCAAATCCGTCCAAATAACTTCTCTTGCCTTGGATCCGTCCTGAGGTCCTATGACACCCATGCTTTCCATGGCATCCATTATATTGGCCGCTCTGTTATAGCCTACTCTGAATCTTCTCTGAACCAATGATGTAGAAGCCTTACCCTGTTGAATTACAAACTGAATAGCCTCCTGGAGTATTTCGTCGTCCCTATTATCCTGGGCTCCTCCCGACTGGGCATCTCCTCTTTCGATTTTATCCTTTACCGTCTCGTCATAAACAGCTTCAGCCTGTCCCTTTACGAATTCGATAATTGCATTGGTTTCTTCTTCGTCTATAAAGCAGCCCTGAACTCTTACGGGTGCCTTCTGACCAAGGGGGTTATAGAGCATATCGCCTTTACCTGCCAGCTTTTCCGCACCTCCCATATCAAGAATGGTTCTGGAGTCGAACTGTGATGCTACAGCAAAGGCAATTCTCGAAGGAATATTCGCTTTGATTACACCGGTGATTACATCCACGGAAGGTCTCTGGGTTGCAACGATAAGATGCATTCCCGCCGCTCTTGCGAGGGCTGTAAGTCTGCTGATTGATGTTTCAACCTGAGACGGAGCAGCCTGCATCAGGTCAGCCAATTCGTCGATGATTATAACTATCTGAGGAAGAACCTCCAGCGGATGCTCCGGATCCTCATCTGCCCTTCCTGCGGCAATCATATCCCTAACAAAGTGATTATATCCCTCCAGGTCCTTAACTCTGGCATCGGCGAACTTCTGATATCTGTCGTTCATCTCCGCAACGGCCCAGTTTAGTGCGGCTGCAGCCTTTGTTGGATCCGTAACAACAGGGATCAGAAGATGTGGAATGCCTTCGTAATTACCCAGCTCAACCTTCTTGGGATCTATGAGAACCAGCCTAACCTCGTCGGGATCCGACTTATAGAGGAAGCTGGTTATGATGCTATTGATGCATACGCTCTTACCGGAACCGGTGGAACCGGCGATAAGAAGATGAGGCATGCCCTTAAGATCGGCGATAATCGGTTTACCCGCAATATCACGACCAACAGCAAAGGAAATCTTGGAAGAAGCGCTCTTAAACTCCTTGCTGTCGATTATTTCCCTCAAGGTAACCATATTGATATTGTCGTTTTCGATTTCAATACCTATGGCCGCCTTTCCCGGAATAGGAGCTTCTATTCTGATGCTCTTTGCTCTTAGGTTAAGGGCAATGTCATCAGCAAGACTAACTATCTTATTGGCCTTTACTCCGTAGTCAGGTTGAATTTCAAATCTTGTAACAGAGGGTCCCTGAGTAACACCTATTACCTTGGCTCCAACGTTAAAGCTCTTGAAGGTTTCTTCCAATTCGTTGGCCTTTTCTTCAAGCATATCGCTGGACATTCTGTGTTCCTTGGATTTATCCGACATATGAAGAATGTCGATTGGCGGTTTCTTATACTTGGCAGGCTTCTTGGTCTTATTGAAGTCCGATTTATTAAGAGTAGCCTGTTCTGCCTGTGAATTGGAGATTTTCTGAACATTGGGTCTTGCCGGCTCATCATGAGCTCCATTGGCAGCAGTGGCTGAGCTTATTGATGCAGCAGGAGTCTGATCAACGGTTTCCACTACCGGCTTATATCCAACATCCACCTTTGGTTTTTCTTCCCTTGGCTTTTCCACAGTTGCTGAAGTCTGCTTTTTATCTTCGTCGTTATATGTATTGATTTTTCTCTTTGGTGTTGTTCCAAAATCGTCATATGGATTTACCGTCCAATCCATTTGGGATGTGGGAGGAGTTTCCTTTTTGTTGTTCCTTCTGTTGCTTCCGTTGTCAACTCCATAGCCTCCCGTCATGCCATATCCTCCCGAAGGATTAACCGCATCATAAGGATTCTCAACTCCAAATCCAATTCCTCTTCCTGAAGATGATGTTGTGAAAGCTGTGGGCGCCTGAGAAGTGGTAACCCTTCTCCTGGTTTTCTTTCCGTTGCTTCCGGAGGAGAAATTGTTTTCGATTAAATCGATAAAATGCTGGGCTCTGTCATCATAATTATTGCCCTGAGATGGCTGTCTGGTATATCCGAAGAAATCAATCATATCCTGGGAATCAACCTTATCCTTGCCACCTCTGGTGGTACCAAAGAGATTACCTCCCGCTAAAAGTTCACCAAGAGGTATTTCAACAGCAGCACCCTGCTTATAGGCATACTTTCTTGCCTTTCTTTCCTCGGCTATTGCCTTTTCCCTTGCAATCTGCCTTCTCTCCGCTTCCTTTTCTCTTTCCTTTTCCTTGGCCTCTATTGCCTTTCTTCTCTCGCTTCTTGCCTGGGCCTGTCTATCCCTTCTTCCTCTGTTCTTTTCACCAAAGATGGAAAGCATTTGGGAGACGGGAATATTGATTATCAAAAGGGCCGCGGCCAAAATAACCGCAACGGCTATACCGTAAAGACCAACCTTGCCAATATACTTAACAAGGACAGATCCTATTACCATTCCGAAGAAGCCTCCGCTTTCCAAGGTTTGACCGGAAGCGTAAAAGGCTTTGGCATCCACCGGTAGTCCTCCCTTGGGAATGAATCTTCCTGAATTGATAAGACACATCATAAGCACAATAAGGGCACCCAAGGATCCTGTGAGTGCCGATATATGCATATTCTTATTAATAAGTAATAGCAGTCCGAATAGAATCAGATAGAAAGGCAGGATCATTCCCACCTGCCCGAAGACTCCTTTAAGAATATTCCCAAGACCGTTCCCCACGGTTCCTGCGGAATTGAATCGTACGGCGGCAAAGATAAATACGCCTATGGCAATAAGGCAGAGGCCCCAGATATTATCTATTACGCCTCTTTCTGCCGCCCGAATGGTCTTACCGGCGCTTCTCGTCATATCCACAGTTCTAACAGCGCCGGTCTTTGTTGTTTTCTTTTTTCCGGTATTAGCCAAATCTCTTACCCCTTTTTATTACCCAATTATTTTGATTTGATATATCCCTTGGCCGTAAGTGCCTCGGCAGAGAGAATTGCTCCCCCAGCAGCTCCTCTTACCGTATTGTGAGCAAGACCTATGAATTTATAATCGTAAATGCTATCCTCTCTAACTCTTCCCACGGATACTCCGAATCCACCCTTATAATAGGTGTCCAGAGCAACCTGAGGTCTATTGTCTTCCTCCAGATACTGGATGAAAGGAATAGGTGCACTGGGAAGCTCCTCTTCTTGTGGATAGCCCTTATAGTTTCTCAGCTTTTCAATCAATTCTTCCTTTGTGGGTTTCTTTCTGAACTTAACAAAGGTTGCAGCAGTATGTCCCTCCAGCACGGGAACTCTCACGCACTGAGCTGTGATTTTAAGAGCATCGGTAGGAACAATCTCTCCGTTCTCCACCTTGCCAAGAACCCTTAAGGGCTCCATTTCGCTCTTCTCTTCTTCACCGCCGATATAGGGAATGATATTTCCTATCATCTCCGGCCAATCCCCAAAGGTCTTTCCTGCGCCGGATATGGCCTGATATGTGCAAACCGCCACCTCATAAGGCTCATACTCTTCCCAAGCCTTTAAGGCAGGTACATAGCCCTGAATGGAGCAATTGGGCTTAACGGCGATAAATCCTCTTCCCGTTCCCAATCTCTTCTTCTGAGCTTCGATTACATCATAGTGATCGATATTAATTTCCGGTACCACCATCGGAACATCGGGAGTCCAACGATGAGCGCTGTTATTTGAAACCACGGGAGTCTCAGTTTTGGCATATTCCTCCTCGATGGCCATAATCTCTTCCTTGGTCATATCAACGGCACTGAAGACGAAGTCAACCTTGGATGCCACATTTTCCACATCCTTTACGTCCATCACCTTGATATTCTTTACCTTTTCGGGAATTGGATTGTCCATCTTCCATCTTCCCTCAACGGCTTCTTCGTAGGTTTTTCCTACGCTTCTTTCGCTGGCAGCGATTACCGTAACTTCAAACCATGGATGGCCATCCAGGAGGCTTATAAACCTCTGTCCAACCATTCCGGTTCCGCCTAAAATACCGACATTAAGTTTCTTTTCGAGATTAAACATGATTCACCCCTTGATAAAATGATATTATCAGTTTATTTTATCACTAACACCCGAGTATTTCAACATTTTTAAGGATTTCGGGCCCAAGAATAATCCTCTTACCGAGGACGCAAAAAGAGCAGTTTGCACTGCTCTTTAATTTGCTATAAATATTCCATCTAAGGTCAAATATTATTCTCCAGCAACGATTTCTTTGCCGTCATAGTAGTTACAGTTCGGGCAAACCCTGTGCGGGAGCTTAGGCTGATGACACTGAGGACAAGTTGATAGTCCCGGCATAGCCTTCTTCATATTCTGGGATTTTCTGCTGTCCCTCTTTGCCTTTGATGTTTTCCTTTTTGGAACTGCCATATCAACACCTCCTCGCAGTCAACATTAAGAGTATACAAGGGAGTTAAGTCAATGTCAAGCATTAACTTTCTTTGCGATTTCAAAGGTATCTCTTGCAATCATCAGCTCCTCGTTGGTGGGGATAAGCATGATCTTAACCTTTGAATCATCGGAGGAAATAATGGTTTCCTGTCCTCTTACCTTGTTTGCAACGGGGTCAAGATTGATTCCCAGATTTTCCATATCGTCGCAGATGATCTCTCTCATTCCTATATCGTTTTCGCCTACACCTGCGGTGAATACGATTCCGTCTACACCGTTAAGCTCAGCGATATATGCTCCGATATAGAATTTAACCTTATGAGAGAACATGCGAAGGGCAAGAGCTGCTCTCTCGTTTCCTTTTTCAACTGCTGCTTCAATATCTCTGAAGTCGCTGGATACTCCGGATACGCCCAGAACGCCGGACTTCTTGTTGAGGATATTGTTTGCCTCGCCGGGAGCAAGGTTTTCCTTCTCACGGATATATGTAACGATAGCCGGGTCGATATCTCCGGAACGGGTTCCCATTACCAGACCTTCAAGAGGTGTAAATCCCATGGATGTATCAACTACCTTACCGTTCTTAATAGCTGTTACGGAAGCACCGTTACCCAGGTGGCAGGTTATGAGCTTAAGGGTATCAAGGGGCTTGCCCATCATATCGGCAGCTCTCTCTGCTACATACTTATGGGATGTTCCGTGGAATCCGTATCTTCTGATCTTATACTTTTCATAGTATTCGTAAGGAATAGCATAGATATATGATTCAGGTGGCATGGTCTGATGGAAAGCTGTATCAAATACCGCTACCATAGGTGTCTCCGGCATCAATTCTCTGCAAGCTGCGATTCCAAGAAGGTTTGGTGGATTGTGAAGGGGTGCGATTTCTACGCACTCTTCAAGAGCTTCAAGTACGGATTCTGTAATGAGAGCGGATTCTGCAAATTTCTCGCCTGCATGAACCACTCTGTGGCCAACTGCACCGATTTCAGCCATATCAGTGATAACTCCATGATTTGGATCCTGAAGTGCATTAAGAACCTGGGCAATAGCATCCTTATGGTCATTCATTGGAACCACGTTGACAACCTTTGCCTCACCTTCTTTGGTGTGATTGATTACGGAACCTTCCATTCCGATTCTCTCAACCAGTCCCTTGGCAAGCAGGCTCTCGTCGGTCATATCCAGAACCTGATATTTAAGGGAAGAACTACCACAGTTGATTACTAAAACTTTCATATATCTCCTCCATTTAATAAAAAAAGATTGACTTTTTTCAGCAAGAAAATAATACATCAAAACGGTGTATTTTTCAAGGGGTGGACTATTGACCTACAGCCCAACCCTCTCCGGTTTTCTAACCTGATCCGCTTCCTGATATAGATCCCTGCCGGTGATAATATTGTAAAGGTCAGTTGCCAATATATCCTTTTCCAAAGTAAGGCTTAAATCCTTGTCCCCCTTCTCGAAAGTCTTTCCATAACTGTCCACAAAGGGAATGGTATTAAGCTCCTTATTCTTAACATCTCTGATAATAGCAGCACCCTTTTCGTTAAATGCAAGGGGCTTGAGATAAGGCTTTGCCCTTCTCAATACTTCTCCGTCTACCCCGAGAACCAGCTGAGCAAGGAGCCTGCTGATTCTTGTCTCCGTATATCTCTTGGATCTGCTTCTCTTAACCAAGGCGCTTAAACTGTCCGCATATCTAATATCCTTCTTCAGCTTATTCCCAAGGCCTTCCCCCGCAGAAGCTATTTTCTCCAATTCTTCTGCATCGCTTCTTATGATTGCTGTTCTTACCATATCAAAATATCTGGATTCCATCCTAAGAAATCTCTCGGGATCTTCAGCAAAGAGTTTTGCCCTAACCTTGGCAGCGCTTTCCAAATGTCCTTCCCCGTCCCTCTTAACCGCAAATGCAGGGAGTTGGCTTATCATCAAATACTCAAGGGCAAGGATATTGTTTGGTTCCTTTGCTATATCTCCGTCGTGAAAAGCTTCCTGAAAGATTTCCTGCCTTGCTCTTGGATAGGACATACCCTCTTTTAAGAGAGTCCTGATTTCTCCGCCCCTGTTTTCTTCCACCATCTTCATGGTTTTGGCAGCCTGGGTCAATTTATCTATGTCTCCCGACTCGCTGCCAAAGCAAAGAGCATCCACCGCTCCAAGGCCCTCTAGGACCTCCACTCCACCCTTTGCAAAATATCCTGCACTGGCGGAAGCAAAAACCGTAGGAAGCTCCAAAACCAAATCCGCTCCATTTTCAACGGCGTTTTTTGCCCTCTCCCACTTATCAAAAACAGCGGGTCCTCCCCGCTGTATGAAGTTTCCACTCATAACGCAGACTATTTCATCGGCTCCGGATATTTCCTTTGCCTTTTGAAACAGAAAACTGTGCCCCGAGTGAAAGGGATTAAATTCAGCTATTATACCTAAAGTATTAGTCCTCATAGGAATCGTCGCCAACAGGAACCTCAATTCTGTGGTCCTGAATCTCCTGACGTCTTGTTTCGTCGGTCATAACTCTAAGTTCATCCAGGTCATGCTCCACCTTGCCCATGATTTCGGAAAAATGGCTATTGATTTCATCAAACATATTGCCAACATAGACAGTATTCATTCTATCCATCTTTTCTCTGAAACCGTCAAGAACCTCGTCCATATATTCATAGGTTCTCAGTCTCATGGACTTGGAATACTCATCGGCTCTTCTATAAATCTCACCGGAAACTTCCACGGCTCTTTCGGTAATTACATTCTCCTGAACCATGGTATCCGCATGCTTCTTGGCTTCGATGATGATTCTCTCATACTCGCTCTTTGCCTCGTCAAGGATTCTTTCCTTTTCGTCCTTTATCCACTTAGCCTGCTGGACATCATCTGGAAGACTAAGCTTGATATCCTTTGAAAGTTCAAGAACTTCGTTGGCATCCACCATAATCTTTCCCGTTAAGGGAAGCTTGGGAGCCGCATTAATCATTTCTTCCAATTCATCCAATAATTCCAAAACTGTCATCTTAAATCCTCCAATATTTTTTCTCTAAGGCTAAACGTACATTTTCAGGAACCAATCCCTCCACCTTTCCGTGAAGAGAAGCAACCTCCTTAACCCAGCTGGAGCAAATAAATGCATATTCGGCCCTTCCCATAAGAAAGACCGTTTCTACTCCCCGGGGAAAAAGAGTATCGTTCATATGAGACATATTGCACTCGTATTCGAAATCCGACATTCCTCTTAGACCTCTAACCACCACATCAAAGCCTTCTTCTTTGATATAGTCGGCCAAAAGTCCTGAGAATTCCGCAACCTTAACATTTCCAAAATCCGCTACGGATTCTTTGATAAAGTCAACTCTCTCATCTAAGGTGAAAAGCCCCTTTTTCTGGGGATTGTCCACAACCCCAACAGTAAGGTCAAAAAGCTTTGATGCTCTTCCAATGATATCGAGATGTCCTATAGTGACAGGATCAAAGGATCCAGTATAGAGCGCTTTCTTCATTCTGCCTCCCTGCGATACAGAGAAA
>CAJOQI010000094.1 GCA_905236895.1 uncultured Peptostreptococcaceae bacterium
AGATGAGAGTCCACGACAATATGGGCGCTGCCCTCATTGCGGCAAAGATGTTTATCTTAAACGACGATAGCCCCGTTACTCCCGAAGAAGTGCTTTTCCAGTGGGAGGACGATATGGTTCTGATGAGAGAAGAACCGCTTAAGGAACAGAAGGAAACAAGCCAGATTCAGAGACTGGAGGATGCAGCCAAATTCCTTGGAATCGAGCTCCAGCTTGTGGGAGAAATGCCTTCCAATTACGCGGTTATGAACCTTATCTGTACGGGCATTCAGGAGTGCATGACCAATGCGATTCAACATGCGGAGGCAACTCAGATGTATGTAGCCATATCCAAGGACGACTTGGAATATCAGGTAAGCTTCAGCAATAACGGAAAACCGGTGGTGGGTGAAATCAAGGAAGGAAGCGGAATGACCATATTGAGGGAAAGCGCGGAAAAACTCGGTGCCACCATGGAATATAAAGAAAGCTTGAGATTTAATTTGATTCTACATATACCTTTGCCTGAAAAGGATGTATAGATGTATAATGGTAGTATAGTGTAACGCAGTTTATCAGGAGGGAAAGATGTACAATGTTCTTGTGGTCGAAGACGACCCGATGACCAGACAACTTCTGGAAATGTTTATAGAGAGAAGTGATGACTATAGCTTGGCTGCATCGATTGATGATGCGGAGTTTGCGCCGCTCTATTGCTCAAGAAACGATATTGACCTGGTGCTGATGGATATCAGAACAGCAATGAGAGCAAACGGGCTGGACGCAGCGGAAATAATAAAGCAGCGTCATCCTCAGGTCAAAGTTATTATTTGCACTTCCATGCCGGAGTTCTCATATCTTCAGAGAGCAAAGGAAATAGGTGTGGACAGTTTTTGGTATAAGCAGGTTGTGGAGGACGAATTCTTTGATCTCATGGACAGAACCATGGCAGGAGAGCATATCTTCCCGGATTCCACGCCGGAGCTTACCCTGGGAAAGGCCAAGAGCAGCGATTTTACAGCGAGAGAGTTGGAAATCTTGAGAGAGCTCATGTCCGGAGACAGCAATCAGGAGATTGCCGACAGGCTTTCCATCTCCGTAAGTACCCTGAAGACCCATATCCAGAACCTTCAGGAGAAAACAGGATACAGAAACCGTACAGAGCTTGCAATTAGGGCCAGAGAGATAGGTTTGGTAATAAATGACGCTGCTGCGAAGCAGGAATAATTAATCAAAAAAATAGTACTTTAGGTCGGTGCACAAACATACAAATATATGATAGAGTATGTGCATAAAGAGATGCAGGATGCACTGAGGCAGGGGGTTCATATGAATGAAAGTGATCTGCAACAATTGAATAGAGATGAGCTTCTATCCATGTTGCTTACCGTAAGCCAGCGGTGCGATAATCTTGAAAAGCAGCTTTCAGAGGCGAAAAAGCTGATGAAGGACACCAAGGATATTTCAGAATACGCAGGCCCCGTTACGGATTTGCTGGAGGCCACAAGAAGTAAATGTGCCGCCATGGAGTCTGAAGCAAAGACAAGATGTGACCAAATGATTGAAAGGGCACAGGCTGAGTCCCAAAGCTATTGGGATGAGGTATATAGCCGTATCAGAAGATACAGCAAAGCCACAGAGTCCCTTAAGGACATAGTGGCAGAACTGGTTCCCGTGGGAGATTCGGGAAACAAATAAGACGAGAATTAAAGCGAGAAAGATTAAGATAGTTATTGCGAGAGGATATTCGTGAAAAGAATCAAAGTAAGAAAGATAATAGGAAGACTGATAGCTCTTATCATATGCATTCCGCTTTTGACAGGATCTTTGGCTGTGGCAGCTTTCGCTTTTGACGGAGCTTTGGATGCGGGAAGCACTCCTGCAGAGATTGAAGCGCCCCAGGATAAGGGTGATGCTGAAGCCACGGATGATACTGCCGAAACTGTTGCTGAAGAAGCAGCTGAGGATTTGAAGGCGGAAGTTAAGGATGCTGCCGAAGAACCCGTTGCAGAGGAGCCAAAGGAAGAGGCAGAAGCCAAACCCGAGGGAGAAGCTGAGGAAGTAAAGGCTGATTCCGGAAGCGAGGCAGCAAAGGAAGAGACCAAGGAAGAACCAAAGGCAGAAGCAGTAGAAGAAAACAAAGAAGCAGCTGATAATACCGCAGAGGTTAAAGAAGCCGAGAAGAAGGCTAGGGAAGATGCTGACAAGAAATACGAAAGAGCTCTTTCAAAGCCAAAGCTAACGGGGGACCTTAATAAGGACCTTTTCGCGGTAGCTTTAAGTCAGGTAGGACGTGAAGAAGCATGGAATAACCAGTTTGTGATTCGTCTTCTGGAAATCGCCCAGGTAAAGGATGTTAAGATCAATTCCGCCGGCCTGGATAAGTGGATTGAGGATATTACAAAGGAAGAAGCCAAGTCTATCGAAGCCATCCAGAAGAATCTGGAGCTGGCGGCAAAGGGTAAGGAAACTCAGGTAGTTAAGCTGGTAAGCTATAGACATTATGACTACTATGATGCAAGCCTTTCCGATTTGGTATTCTTCACAGCAAACGAGAATGGGAAGCCCGTTCTTAAGATTGGCATCTACTCCGAAAACAATTTCAAGAAGGACAGCAAGGGCGTAGCCAATCATAAAAAAGGAACAGTAACCCTCATTACCGGAGACGAAAAGGGTAATGTAGTGGAGAAGGAATACTATGTTGTAGATGGATTTGACAAGAATGACAATCCTCTTGAAATCCACGCAGCAGAGGAAAAGGAAGAAATGGAAAAGGCTAAAGCGAATATATCCAAGGCTTTGTTCCTTTCCGAAAAAGAAATTGTGATCGACGGAGTGGTTTCCGTCAAGGCCGAAGAGTTTGCCATCAAGGCAGCTGAGAATGTGGAGCCTGAAGTAGAGCAACCTGAGGAAAAACCAGTGACAATTAAGCCAATGGAGAAAACAATTCCCGAAAGTTTGCTATAAACACTAATCTTTCTCATATATTCTGCGTAAAAGCTGTAATGGATGCCTTTTTAGGAATCCCTTGCAGCTTTTTACTTTATGGTGTGTTGAGGTAAAAACTCTTGTTACTTTCATGAAAAAATGTAACAATATAAAGAGAAGATTTCTTATAGGGAAGACTTCGGAGGTGGAAATGGAAAAACTAAAATGCAATGCTGCGGTCCTCTATGATTTGACAGAGGATAAGATAATAAAAGAGTATAACGAGGATGAACAGATGGATGTGGCAGGCCTTGAGGAGGTCATGACAGCTGTTGTGGTTCTGGATTGTTGTAGCAATTTGGATGATGAATTCAAGGTTTCCGATAGAGAGGGATCCGCCCGTTACCAAAGCCTGGTGAAGGGAGATAGCCTTAAACCCGGTGAAGAGGTAAAGGTAAAGGATGCTCTTGAATATATGCTTTTAACATCCGCCCAGGAAGCGAAGGATGCTATCCAGGTTGAATTCGGTGGGTCCATGGCGGACTTCAGGAAACTGATGAATTTTGTTGCCAAGGAACTAAAAATGGACGATACCTATTATAGCGAAGAAGGTTGCAAATCCACCGCCCTTGATCAGCTTAAACTCTTAAGGAAGGCCATTGGGATGGAGAAATTCATTGAACTGGCCTCCAAGGATGAGGGTATTATTGGGGAGTCAAAGCATAGAAAAAAAGCCTATGAATACCACAATCTTAATGAAATGGCAGACTTCCCCAATGAGGTTAGAGTCCTTAAGCGAGGATTCAAAAATGAAGCGGGAAGCAGCCTTGCTGCAGTGATCAGAAAGGGTGACAAAGACTATCTTGCCATTCTTCTTGGTGGCGGAAAGGAAGAGGAATTGCTTCATGATATGAATATCTTCCTGGAAGAAGTCAGTGAGCCCCAGGTTGATTTGGACTATAGAGACCTTATCAAATACGACAAAGGAGCCAGAAAGAAAACCAGGGAGAAATTGAGGAAGGAATTCCTTGGTGAAGAAGAGGCTGAAGTCAGAGAGATAAAAGCAGAAATCGGAGAGGCAGCATATGCAGAGCCTGAAGAAGTCGGATATATAGATGAGAATGAGGATTTATCCGAATACGAAACCCTTTTAGATGAGGATATGCCGGAGGCAGAGGTAGAAACAAAGCATCCCTTAAGAGAAAAGGCTGCAGGTCTAATCGGGAGAAGAGAGTCCGGGTCTTTGGTTCTGGAGAAGGAGGATGTTATTCCTGCCGCTGCGGCGGTAGCTGTTGGAATAATAGCTGTAGGACTTCTTGCCGTCAGAAAGAACTTAAAGAAATAAGCTTTGAAAAAAACATGATGCAAAGAAAAAACCGAGGAAACGGATATGGTTCCTCGGTTTTTCCATGAAAGGGTAGTTTCAAAGGCGACCTATAGGCCAAGTGCCCCCTTGATATAACCCATGAGATCCTCATAGGTTTCACAAGAGAGAAGGTCCGGATTTTCAGCTTTGATTGTATCCGTGCTTCTGAAAAGGATACCGAGCTTACTTTCCTTTAGCATTTCCAGGTCGTTATAACTATCTCCCATAGCAATGGTATCGTAGCCCATTGCGTGGAAGCCTTTGACGGTAGAATATTTGGATCGGTCGATTCGCATATTGAAATCCTCAATCATGCCATCTTCGCCGATTACCAATTCGTTGCAGAGAAGGGTGGGATATCCCAGTTTTGCCATTAAGGGCATTCCGAATTGAGTAAAAGTATCGCTTACGATTACTACCTGAGCAAAGCTTCTCAGTTCGTCCAGGAATTCCTTGGCCCCGGGAAGGGGATCGATTCCGGAAATCGTATCCTGGATTTCTTTGATTCCATAACCCTTTTCACGAAGAATATTGATGCGATATTTCATCAATTTATCGTAGTCGGGCTCTTCTCTGGTAGTGATTTTAAGTTCGGGGATTCCGCTTTCTTCCGCGAAGGCCACCCAGATTTCCGGAACCAGGATGCCTTCCAAGTCACTGCAAACAATATACATGGTTTTCCTCTCTAATCAATTAAAGTGATAAAATTATTATCCACATAAGGAGGTCCTTTGTCAAGATGATAGGCTCTTGATTTTTTACCTTAACCTCACTACTATGATATAATTTGGCTGTAATAATGCAAGAAAAAAGAGAAATGGATGGATTATGGGTTACGAAGTAATGATTGATCTTAAACAAGCTATAGAAGAGGCGGAAGTTATTGTAATAGGTGGAGGAGAGGGATTATCCCTTGCCGCCTTTGGTGACAGTGAGGAAAGGTTTGGAAAATACTTTGCAGACTTTAAGGGTCAGTATGGTTTTTCTTCAATGAAGGCAGGGATCACATATCCCTTTGCTTCTTCGGCGGAACGTTGGGCATATTGGTCCAGATATATATTCGTCAATAGATATATGAATCCCTATAGGCCGGTGCTGGAGAAACTCCTTGCCTTGGTTAAGGACAAAGCCTATTTCGTAATAACCACAACCACGGAATATGTTTTCCAGAAGGCAGGATTTGATAATAATAGAATATTCCCCTGGGCAGGTGACCTGGGTCTTTGGCAGTGCAGCGAGCCTTGCCATACCAAGACCTACGAAAACTATTATCAGGTTAAGGAAATGCTCCTTGCTCAAGGATTTAAGTTTGAGGATGGAGACAGATTGGAAATTCCTCTGGGAGGAACGGTTTTGGATAGCTATCTCAGAACTACCATACCGGATGATCTTATTCCGAGATGTCCAATTTGCGATAAGCCAATGTCCATGCATCTTAAAAGGAGTGGGAACTTCTTGGAGGACGAGGCATGGCAGACTGCCTCCCGGCGTTACGAAGATTTCCTTGCCAGAAACAGGAATAAGAGAACTTTGTTCCTTGAAATAGGCGAGGGGCCGGAAGCGGTGAAGATAATCAAAGAGCCCTTCGAAGAAATGGCCAAGGAGTGGGCCGACGCAAGTCATATCACTGTGGCACCGGGAGAGATTTTAAGTAATCTTTAAGTAGGTTTTAAGTAGTCTTCTTATTATTAAGAAAAAGGAGACGGAGGCGTTTATGAGAATACTTCTTGCTGAAGATGAAAAGCTTTTATCAGATGCTTTGGTGGAGCTGCTTAAACATAATAATTATTCCGTGGATGCGGTCTATGATGGAGAAGATGCCATAGACTATTTGCTTACGGGAGATTATGATGCCGCCATTCTTGACATCATGATGCCCAAAAAGGATGGAATCACGGTGGTAAAGGAGTTGAGGGCCGCAGGCTTTATGACTCCTGTTCTTATGCTGACGGCAAAGTCTCAGATTGAGGACCGTGTAGAAGGCCTTGATAGCGGCGCAGACGATTATTTAACAAAGCCCTTCGCCATGGCGGAGCTTCTTGCCAGGGTTAGGGCTATCACAAGACGCCAGCCGGAAATGGCAGGAACCAGCCTGGAGTTTGGAGACCTTACCCTAAAGAGAGATGACTATAGCTTATCGGGGCCCAATGGGGAAATAAGGCTGGCAAACAAAGAGTATCAAATCATGGAGATGCTCATGACCAATTCCGGAAAAGTAATCCCCACGGAAAGGTTCATGGAAAAGGTATGGGGTTATGACAGCGACGCGGAAATAAATGTTGTCTGGGTAAATATATCGGGACTTAGAAAGAAAATCGCTGAGCTGGGTGCAGCAGTGCAGATAAAGGCCGCAAGAGGAGTTGGATATAGCTTGGAGGCTATAGATATAGATGGTTGATAAGCTTAGGAAAAGAGTAATTCTATATACAGTCATAGCTGTTGCCCTGGTGCTTCTTCTTTTGATGGGAATTGTCAACGGGGTTAATTTTGCTACCAAGGATAAGGCAGCAAGCCAAATGCTGGAATTTTTGGCGGAAAACGGAGGAACTTTCCCGGGCAGGCGTGGAGATGGCGTTACTCCCGATATGGGGGAATGGCCTGATGATCAAATAATGGACGACTATTGGGATCAGGGAGATTTATGGGATGATTTCATCGGAGGAGAACCCTGGAAGAAGAGACCCGGCATGACGGAAGAAACTCCCTATGAAACAAGATTCTTTACCGTCGATCTTAAGGAGGACAGGACGGTTAAGTCGGTTAATACGGGAAAGATTGCAGCAATAGACAGCAGTCAGGCTGTGGAAATGGCGGAGAAGATAGAAGCCTCAGGCAAAACCAAGGGTTACGAAGGCAACTATAAATATCTTGTAACGGAGATAGAAGGTGGAAAGAGATTCATATTTGTGGATTGCACCAGAGATCTTCAGTCCGTAAAGGACTTCTTAAAGACTAGCGTTCTGGTATCTCTTCTCGGGCTGGCAGGTATTGCCCTTTTGGTAACCATTCTTTCGCCTAAGATGGTTAGGCCTATTGCGGAAAGCTATGCCAAACAAAAAGAATTCATTACCAACGCGGGACATGAACTTAAAACCCCTATGACTGTAATCGAATCCTGCACGGAGGTTTTGGAATTGGAAGGGGGAGAGAATAAATGGACCAAGGGTATCAAAGAGCAGGTTGAGAAGCTATCCAATCTAACGAGCCATATGGTTGCATTGGCCAAGATGGACGAAGGCAGAACCCTTGCCATGAAAGAGGTGAATCTTTCTCGCTTGGTAGAGGACACCTTGGAGGGATTCAAGCTTGGAGCTGAGCAACAGGGACGCGAAATCCAAAGCAAGATTGAAGAAGATATAAGCATTAAAGGAAACGAAACCCTTCTTGCGGAACTGGTTTCCATATTGGCGGACAATGCTCTTAAATATGGCAGCCCTGATAAGCCCATTATCTTTGCTCTTGAAAAGCAAGGAAAGAAAATAGTCTTAAGAGAAGAAAACTTTGCCGAAGGAATCGAAAAGGGAAATCACAAAGAGTTCTTTGATAGATTCTATAGAGGGGATACATCTCACAACAGCGAGAAACCGGGAAGCGGCATAGGTCTATCCATAGCAGAGTCCATTGTCACATCCCATGGGGGAGGAATAAAAGCAGAGAGCCCCGACGGAGAAAGATTTGTTATAACCGCAACCTTCTAAGAATAGAGAAATAAAGTGAGATTATGCCGGGATTTCCCGGCTTTTTTATTTTAAGTAAGAATTAAGTAAAAGTTTAAGTAAGTTTTAGGTTATGTCCTTATGATGTGAATATCAAAAGGAGACAAAGAATGGAAAAGATAGTAAATGTTTTCGCAAGACACGAAATAAAATACCTGCTGGATGCGGATATGCGTAAAAAGGTGATGGAGGGAATCAAGGATCGTATGATTCCGGATCCCCACGGCATGAGCACCATCAGAAATATATACTACGACACCCCGGATTATAGACTCATTAGAAGGTCTCTTGAAAAGCCAAAGTATAAGGAGAAGATGAGACTAAGAAGCTATGGAAGGCCCAATGAGGATACGGTGGTATTCCTGGAGATGAAAAAGAAATACGACGGGGTCGTATATAAGAGAAGGGTGGAGCTTAAAGAAAAGGATGCCACAGCCTATATGGCAGGAGAGATAGGTTTTGAAGAAATGCAGGAGAGAATTGTGGACATATCCAATACTCAGATAGCAAAGGAAATTGACTACTTCAAGAACTATTACGGCAATCTTAAGCCCATGGTATTTCTCAGCTATGACAGATGTGCCTATTTCTCCGAAGAGGATGAAAGCCTGAGAATAACCTTTGATAAGAATATAAGGTGGAGAGGAAATGATGTAAGGCTCACCGCAGAAGGCGGAGGAGAGGATCTCCTGAAAGAAGGGGAAAGCCTTATGGAAATAAAGACAGCTTCGGCACTTCCCATGTGGTTGGTGGAGGTGCTGAGCAAAGTGGGAGCAAGACCCGCAAGCTTTTCCAAATACGGAAATGCTTACAGAAGTATAGTTGAAAGAGAGGATGAAACAAATGACAAATATATTTGGCAGCATATTTACGGGGAACGACTTAACTCTGACGGGGTTCATTATCAGCCTGGTAGCAGCCTTGGTGCTTGGAGCGGTAATAGCCTTGGTTTATTCGTACCACACAGCTCACTCTAATGGATTTCTTGTAACTGTAGCCCTTCTTCCGGCTATCGTGGCAGTAATAATTATGATGGTTAACGGAAGCATAGGAGCCTCAGTTGCGGTAGCGGGAACCTTCTCCCTGGTAAGATTTCGTTCCGCACCGGGAACTGCAAGGGAAATCTGTGCAGTATTCCTGGCCATGGCTGTAGGTCTGGCTTGCGGAATGGGTTATGTGGCCTTTGGTGCAATATTCGCTGTAATCCTGGCTCTCATAACTGTCATCTACGATAGAGTCGGATTCCTGGAAAAGAGAGACGGAGGTCTGCAGAAAGTGCTTAAGGTGACTGTACCCGAGGATTTGGACTATGAAGGAATGTTTGACGATATATTTCAGCAGTATACATCAGATGCAAAACTTACCAGTATTAAAACCAGCAATCTTGGAAGTCTGAACAAGCTTAATTATCAGGTAACCATGAAGAAGACGGGAACGGACAAGGCATTTATAGACGACTTGAGGTGCAGAAACGGAAATTTGGAAATCAGCCTTGCTATGTTGGCGGATACAAGCGAACTATAGGGATTAAGATGAAGAATAACGGAGGGTTAGTGATGAAAAGAAAACTTGTAATATATATACTTGCGGCCTTGATGATAGGCCTGCTGGCCATGGGCCTATCCTCCTGCGGCAGCAGTTCCGCAAAAACGGAAGCTGCCGATCAGGATAATATAAAAGAAGGGGACGATGAGTCCGAAACTGCTCAGGATGCAGAGAATACTGAAGGAGGCGAAGCGGCGGAGAAGGAGGAATCCACTGAAGCTGCCGGGGAGGCATCCAATGGAGCAAGCGGAGAGGCAAAGGAATATGAATACACCGGTGCCGTCCCCGAAGGTTTTACGGAAAGAGACTTTGATATAGGATACTCCGATTACGAAACTGTAAATCTGTCTTCTCTTAAGGAAGACACCTATTCCATAACCCAAGCTGGTAATTATCTGCTTAGCGGGGACTACGAAGGACAGATAGTAGTCGACGTTCCGGGAAAGGAAGACAAAGTTCAAATTATACTGGATAATGCCAATATCACCAACGACTCCAGCGCAGCTATTTACGTACTAAGTGCAGATAAGGTCTTTTTTACCACAACGGCAGGTTCTGTGAATAGGATTTCCACAACGGGAACCTTTGTTCAGACAGACGAAAACGAGGTGGACGGTGCGATTTTCTCCAAGGACGATATAGTGTTTAACGGGGAAGGAACTCTCGTAATAAGCTGCGACCAGGGACACGGAATCGTATCAAAGGACAATCTAAAGATAACCAGCGGAACATATGAAATTACTGTAGGAGCAAAGGGATTAAGTGCAAACGATTTGCTGGCTGTTGCAGGAGGAGATATTTCAATCATCTCGGGAGATGATGGAATAAACTCCGACCTATACGCCACTTTAATCGACGGAAATATTACCATTGAGGCTCAGGGAGATGGTGTTCATGCAGATGCCATAGTAACTGTAGATGGAGGAGCTTTAGACATAAATGCTTCTGAGGGTCTTGAAGGTACAGTGGTTAGAGTAAACGACGGAGATGTTAATATCTACGCATGGGATGATGGAGTTAACGCTTCACAGAAGGTAACAGACTATGATCCTACCATAGAGATAAACGGAGGCAATCTCGCTATTGAGATGGCAGGTGGAGATACGGACGCTCTGGATAGTAACGGATATATCTATATCAACGGAGGCACAGTGAACATAAAGGCTCAGTTTGCATTCGACTACGAATGGGATGGAGTCATCACAGGTGGAGAAGTTTATGTTAACGGCGAGCAGGTAACGGAAATATATAATTCCATGATGGGAGGAGGCGGCCACTGGGGATCCCAAGGAGGACCGCAGGGGGGAATGCATGGAGGTATGCCCGGTGGAAGCCAGGGTAGTTCCCAATGGGGTCAGGGAGGACCACAGGGGGGAATGCCTGGAGGTATGCCAGGCGGCAGCCAGGGCAGTTCCCAGTGGGATCCGGGTAGCGGTGAAAGCGGATTTCCGTGGGATTTCCAAGGGGGATCAAAGCCTGATGCAACAAGCGGGGCAACCCAGAATGGTGGAGAGGGCGACTCTCAAAGTGAAGAGTCCTCCGAAAATGACAGTATGGTATAAAAAATTATAAAAAATCATAAGCCTCAAGGCCGTCGCATCTGCGGCGGCCCTTTGTTTATAGGAAAAGTGAATATGTTAGACAATTAATCATTTCCATATTATAATTAGCTTGCACTATGCAGAATAAAAAAGAGATTGAGGGTGGTAATTGAATATGAATATTCAAAACTATGATTCCAAAACTGTGGAATTGATCGAGAAGGTATTCGAACAGAAGCGTTTAATGGACGAAGACATTTTTAATACACTTCCCGTGCTTTTGGAGCGTGCACAGGAATTGGAGGACTATACTCTCCAAGGATTCGCTCACTTCCACATAGCGGATGCATATTTTGCTTTTGAGAAAGGCTATAAGAAATTCCGAGAGAATCTGGCCAGATGTATTTACTGCTTTAACCTGGGCGGAGAAAAGGAGCTGTTGACAAGGGCATATAATTTTGTTGCCATTGACGCTCTGAATAACGGAAGCTTTGATGTAGCCTATTTTTATTTAATGAATGCCATGCAGACCTGCGAAGGAACGGAAAATAACTATCTGCTCAGCATGTTAAACCATAATATTGGTCAGGTCTTTGCCAGAATGCACAGTTTTGACAAGGCCGTTGGATATGTGAGGCTGGGGACTGAGTTTCAGCTTCTCTGTCCTGCCGACGATTTTTATTATTATCAGAATCTTACGAATGGTTATTTTTCCGAAGGGGTCATCCACGCTTTGATGGGCAATGTGGAAGGAGCCAAGGCTGCGGATAGAGAGATAGCTAGGCTGGAGAATGAAACTGATGTTTCCAATAATCCCAGCGTATTTATACCGATCATTCTTCTCAGGATTATGATTGCAATCCTCGAAGGGGACGAGGAGGAATACGAGGTAAAAAGCAGGGAACTTATCGAAAAGCTCAGAGAGTCCCACCGCATATATGATTTCATTACGGATATTGAGGATCTATGCAACTTCCTTTTGGAGAAGAACCATATGGATACGGTGGGGGAAATCCTTTCCATCATCAAGGATACGGTTGCAGATACGGATGTGGTGCAGATGCAGAAGATCGTTTCATCCATAGAGGTTGCTTATTATGACAAGCTGGGTGATGCGGAGAAGGTAAATGAATGCCTGAGGGAGCAGTATCATCTCTCCAAGCAACAGCAGATGGAGCAGAACCGTATCTACCAATACTCTATAGACTTGATTAACAGCATGGATGAACAAAGGAAGGAACAGGAGAGAGTTCGTCTTGAGAACGAGTATCTCCAGTCCCAGGTTCAGACGGATCCATTGACGGGTATACCAAATAGATTCATGTTGGATAGCACAATTCCTCAGTTCTTAGAGGAAGCCAAGAAGGAAGGCAAGTCCTTCGCCGTATCCCTTATGGATATTGATAAATTCAAGCAGTATAACGATACCTATGGCCATCTGGATGGCGACATATGCCTGCAGAAGGTAGCAAAGGCCATAGAGAAGGTTTCCGATAGACCGGGAGTCTCTTGCGCTCGTTACGGCGGCGACGAATTCATCATGCTCTATTGCAATAAGACCGACGAAGAGATAATGAAGATTGCCGCGGAACTTAAGGAAGAGATCAAAGCTCTCAATATTCCCCACAGTGCCATGGGAGAGGGTGGATGCGTATCCCTTTCTCAGGGAATCTGCAATGATATTCCAAGGAGTGAGCATAAACATGGTGACTATTTGAACGAAGCGGACAATGCTCTCTATGTGGTGAAGAAGAGAATGGATTCACCGGGAAAGAAGGAAACCTTTAGGCTGGTACATTTGCCATAGAGGGAAGAATAGTACAAGTATAAAGAGGCTCAGAGCGTTGACTCTGAGCTTTTTCCGTTGTGGCGGGTTATATATTGGTGAAAAAACAGATGGATCTGTGATAGAATAAAAATAGATATTATAGCTATGACTTATTTGTATTCATTTGCGGAAAGGGCATAAATAGCATGAACAAAAAATTTCTTATAATTGTAGCCATTCTTGCAGTGATTCTGGTTTTATTATTTGCCATTCCCACTATTTATGGTGGCAGATAGCCTGAATATATAGAGATGAAAAGAGTTCCAGTGTTTCTTTCGGAGGAGTTTCCGGAATCGGTCCAAGAGATCATAAAGGATGGAAATCTATATAATAGCAGCTGCTCTCCGGAGGCTCAGGTGTTTTTTGTGGACAAAGGAGAAGGACTGTTTTTCATTCCCTTGGCTTGTCCGCAGAGGTTGTATATTACGATTCGATTGAGGGCAAGGATTATTTAATCACCAGACGGATTCCGGGAGAAGACTGCACTTATGAAGAATACCTGGACAATCCCAAGAAACTTTGTGATATAAGAGGTGAGCTACTTAGGACGCTTCATGAAACAAAGGGCCAGGGATGTCCGATTAAGGATAGGATGGAAAAATACGAATATCAAGAGAAACAAATAAGGAGGACATTATGAGAGTAACTGATTATTATCCGGTTTTTTATACGGAGAATGTGGAGGCAGAAGCCAAACGCTTTACCGAGGATTTAGGTTTTACAGTAAAGCATAACCCCCAGCTTGAATATCTGGATTATGTGGTTTTGGAAAACGAGAACAAAAGGCGTATCGATCTTGTGTGTTCCCATTTTCCTGCAGACTCCTTCAAAGAAGGCTATCTGGGTATGCGTGTAAACGTTGACAATTACGATGAGGGCCTTTCATATTTCGAATCACAGGGATATTCGCTCTTCGGTACAGCCCACGAGACGGAGGCGTCAATACACGCTTTGCTCTCCAAGGAAGACGGCTCCATTATCGTTCTGTTCCATCATAAATAAACAGATAATGATGCCCTTGGCTTTTGGGCTATGAAAACACCGGTGGAGGAGGGATAGAATGCTTGGGAAAATGAAAGCCGGCCTTATAGTCGCTATTGAGATAGATGCCATTTTTACGCATTATCCCAATGTGAAAGAGCTTGATGCACCAAGTGGATACAAGCTATTTCTTGTTGAAAAAGAATCATATGACCTATATGTTCTTCAGGCGGGCATGGGCGAAATTGCTGCCGCAGCCGGTACTCAGTTTCTAATAACAAAATGCGGTGTAAGCACCATCGTGAACTTTGGCGTAGTGGGCGGACTTACCACGGATATGAAGAGAGAAAAAATCTGTATTGTGGATCGAGTTGTCCATTATAAATACGATTGTTCTGAGTTCATGGATCTTGCAGTGGGCCAGGTAGCCGGCCATGATTCCATATTCATTAAAACCTCAGAGGAACTTGTAAAGAGTGCACTTTCCATAATGGACCATCTGCCTCTTGCAACATGTTGCTCCGGTGATAAATTTATAAGCACGGAAGAAGAAAAGAGATATCTCCACGATACATTTGAAGGGGATATCTGCGACATGGAATCAGCAGGGATCGTTTTGACATGCCAAGCAAATGATGTACCCTGCCTTTTGCTTAAGAGCGTATCAGACGGTCTTGCTGATGGTGCAGAAGGATTCTATAACGAATTGCAAAGCGCATCCCTAAAATGTCTGCTTGCGGCGGACACTATTGTTGAAGGTCTGGCAGGGAAACCTCAGTAATGCGGGGCTTTGGCAAAGGTGAAATAATGACTAAAAAACTATTCATTTGCTGGGGCATTCCTTTCCTTAAGAACAAAAAACCTTGAAATAACAAGGCTTGCGGCAATTTGCGAAGCAACCTTCAATAATATACAACAGATTTACAACAGTTGACCTAAGAAAAAAGAGTCTCTTCATGAAGATAAGAATAGCGAGATTACACTGCAGATAAGAAATAGTTTCCGGAAAGGATTTGGAGGATAGCACAGGCCTTGTTTGGGATTTTAATTTCGAATGTATCCAAGACTTTGAAATAAGTGCAGATTGCGTTTTGGGCTTCTTTATTGATGAAGTAATAAAGGGTGACAAAGGAAACGAGGTCTTTTTAAGACTACACAATGGCATATTATCGATAGTGGCTGAGAAGGTATCTCTCGGAATACCAAGCGGCGAGAGCTGATAAAAAGCGTGGATACAATTAATAGGTGCATAGATGCCAGCATTGAAGACATCAAGACAACAGCATCTTCAATGTATGAGGATAAGAATGCCACATGATATGAGTTAAATAAAATGTTTATAGAGGAAGTTACAACTCTATAACAGAGGAGGGTAGGAATATGTCGAGCCCTGTTCCGGAAAGCATTACATGTCAAAAATGTGGAAAAGAAGGTAGTTAAAATGGTACACATACAACGTTTGCCTGGGTTTAATTCCAGGGTGGACGATTATCAGGAGTACATAGAAAGAACAGAGGAATTGCATATCAAATCTTATGAAGACTACCTAGCAAAAGGGCATGAATGGTGCTGGTGCCTTGTTGGTAATGTTGTTAAAGAACATGAATTTGGAGAGGATAAGGAAATAAGACAGGGTACTAAATGCTTAATAGTCAATAATGTGGACACAAAAATGAATGAA
>CAJOQI010000095.1 GCA_905236895.1 uncultured Peptostreptococcaceae bacterium
AATATGTCGCCATGGTCAAGTGGTCAAGACGCTAGCCTCTCACGCTGGAATCAGGGGTTCGACTCCCCTTGGCGATACCAATGAAAACACCCCATTCGGGGTGTTTTTCATTGGTAAGGTCATATAGTTGGGGAGTCGAAGACTCCCATTTGAAGCCCTAGCCCTGCGATTGACGAGCTTTAGCGAAGTCAGAGCAGCGGCAGGTCTCATGCAAAGGTTGCCTGTGAAAGCGAGTCTGCCGGACTATGTTCCTTAATTCCTCAATGGTCCGTAAAGGGCTACATCGAATAGACGCTCCGAAGCCTCACAGATGGAAAGTGCATTGATTACACCTCTGGCGCTCTCCAGAGCAGCCATAATCAAAACGCTTCCATTCTCGCGATTTGCTTCCTTCTAGGCCTTTGCAATGGCATCCTCCACCAGCTTCACATCCTCAGTTTGCTCCAACGACCGTTAAACAGCCGCCTCTACTCGCGCCTTGATTGTGCAATCCAGCGCTCCCTTATCCACAATCGAAACCTTCGCATTTGTGACATCCAGGCTGGAAAGGGTATCCATAGCCACCTTGCGGATCTGATTTCCGTACTGATGAATTACGGAACTATCCAAGGAAAGACTGATTCCTTCCGAATTCGGTTCCAATGTCACCATGCAGTCGCTCGATTCCAGTGTTCCGGCCATTGCCGGTTTCTTGATTTCCATGCTTTTCCTTCGACGTCAGTTCTTGTTTCTGTTGTAATTGATCAGGCAGCCGGCCTTTACGATTTCCCTCTCCTCTTTCGTCATATCCTGAATGAAGAGTTCGATCTCTGTTGCCTTGCCATCTTTCAAAACAAAGGCTTTGATACTGCTCAAATCCCCGTCCAATGCCTTACGTACATCAGGTACATAGATATAATCGTCCACCTCAAAATCATCCGGCTTGCCCTTTAGATGGAATGGCAGCATGCCCCAGTTCATGCAATTGGAACGATAACGCTTGGTGGCGTATTCCTGGGTAATATTTGCAAGACCGCCTAATACGCGTTGGCAGCTGGCTGCCTGCTCACGGGCACTTCCGTCTCCCGGCTTATTGGCATATACAACTGATCCTATTTCGATCTTATGGATATCCGTTCCCTCTTGTCCCGGAATGGTTTTGATAATCTCGTAGGCCTCTGAGAGACCCGGCTCTGCCTTTGCGGGATCATTTCCTGAAAGGCGTTCTTCTTCAATCTTATTGATAGCCTTTGCACGGCCAACATACTCCGGATCCCTTCTGGAAAGGGTAAACTCCGCCAGTCCCAAAGGATTGGAACGATAGGAACTGGCTTCTCCTGAAGGAATCAATTCGTCCGTAGTGGTTACATCATCAAGAATCTTGGAGGCCACACGGAGGAGAATATTGTCTGCCAGTTCTTCCATCTCCGGCCAGTCTTTGATATTGGGGCCGAAGCGAAGATCCTGACTTGCATCCGCTTTGCCGTAGCCCTGATATACCCTGGACTCGTAAGAACATGGATCGAAATTGTACTCAGGAATATTTCCGAAGCATTCCGCCATCGCCTCCGCACTTGTAAGAATTCCGCCATTTGCAGCGGTGGCAGCGATTGAGCGGGCATCCATCAATGCCACGGCACTCATCTGCCCGTCGCCTGGCTTGGAACCTTCTCTGTTGGGGAAGTTCCTGGTATTGTGGCGGATTGAAAGGGCATTGTTTGCCGGCGTATCTCCTGCGCCGAAGCAAGGTCCGCAGAAGGCGGTTCTAACTATAGCACCTGCTTCCATCAAATCGGAAAGCAAGCCCTTCTTATTAAGGTCAAGAAGCACGGGCTGAGAAGAAGGATAAACGGAAAGATAGAAATCACCGTTTCCACAGCTCTTTCCCTTAAGTGCGTGGGCGGCCTCTACTATATTGGTATAGTTGCCGCCTGAGCAACCTCCAATAACCCCCTGCTGAACGCGAAGCTTCCCGTTCTCCACCTTGTCCATCAAGGTAAAGGCTGCACGATCTCCCGCAATCTTTGCTGCTTCCTTTTCTGTTTCTCTTAAGATGTCCTCAAGATTCTCATAGAGTTCATCTATGGTATATCCGTTGGATGGGTGGAACGGCAGTGCGATCATGGGCTTAACCTTGGAAAGGTCAACCTCTACGCATCCGTCATACCAAGCCACATCCGCCGGTTTTAATTCTTTATACTCTTCTCCCCTACCATGCATTGTAAGGAATGCCTTGGTATCCTCATCTGTTGCCCATACGGAAGAAAGACAGGTGGTTTCAGTAGTCATTACGTCCACTGCATTTCTATAATCCGTCTGCATGGTTGAAACGCCGGGGCCTACGAATTCCATTACTTTATTCTTTACATATCCGTTTGCGAATACTGCGCGGATAATGGAAAGGGCAACGTCCTGTGGACCTACAAAGGGTGCAGGTTCACCCTTAAGATAAACTGCAACAACTCCGGGATAAGCCACATCATAGGTGTCTTCCAAAAGCTGCTTAACCAGTTCCCCTCCACCTTCGCCGATGGCCATGGTTCCCAGGGCGCCGTAGCGGGTATGGGAATCGCTTCCCAGAATCATCTTTCCACATCCTGCAAACATCTCTCTCATATACTGATGAAGTACCGCAATATGTGGCGGTACAAAGATGCCGCCGTATTTCTTTGCTGCAGACAGTCCAAAGAGATGATCGTCATCATTGATGGTGCCCCCTACCGCACAAAGGGAGTTATGGCATCCCGTCAGAACATAGGGCAAAGGAAAACGTTCCATGCCGGATGCACGTGCTGTCTGCACGATACCTACATAGGTGATGTCATGGGAAGTCATGGCATCAAACTTAATCTTTAGTTTAGACATATCACCGGACGTATTGTGGGATGAAATGATGCCGTACGCAATGGTGCCCTTCTTGGCTTCCTCCACTACCACATCTTTTCCGCAGGCTCCTTTAACGCCTTCCCTATCAGTTTCTTCAAACAGCTGTGTGCCATTTACCAAGAACACACCGCCCTCATGCAATTTGACTGCCATCTCAGACTCCTTTCATCAAAATGCTTATAATCAGGGGATAAAATGCTACCACGCTTGTCATTCTCACCATATGCACCCCCGCAATTTTTAATGTTTCGGCGCCATACTCTTCGGATAACAACGTAAGATCCGTCATTCCACCCGGAGAGCAGGTGCCTTGCCCCCGATTTTTCTTGAATATTAAGGAGCAGTTCTTCCACTGTAAGTCTAATGTGGTGAAGCTGCTTTCTTTCGCAGCCTAAATCCTCCAAATAGTTTTGGACCTGTTCGGATATCTCCTCAATAGCAGAATTACTTAAATTGTATTCTTTGTAAGTTAGTGCCATAGGCCTTACTATTCCTTATCTAACATAATAATGTCTTGCCAGCCACTTTGCTATTCCATCCAGACCCGGATAGATTGTCCTCTCGCTCATATTAAACTGATCCAGATACTCTCTTAATGCCCATCTGATTTTCTTGTCGATAATATATTTCTTGGTTTCTACGTCTTTAAGATCGTCCAAATACTGTGCAAGGTCTTTGATTCCCGCGGGGACCAAAGAGAAGAAGGCGTATTGATTTACGATTCTTTCGTCGATTGACGGAGGTTCCACCGTAACAAAGGATTTGCTGCCCATATCTCTGTCGTATTCCTGAATGGTTTCCGCAACTTCCGTTAGTGTTTTTACGGAAAACATATGGGTGCTATTGTCCTTAAGTTTCTTGCGATACTTGGCAGGAAGCTTCTTATTAAGAGCCCTTACATCTATTCTCCAAACCACCGCATCTTCTTCTTCCAGTTCGCAAATATCTTCGCAGTCCTCAGCAAAGTGAAGGGCAACCAGTGGTGAATGGGTCCAGTCCAAGAGCCTTGTGGGAAGGCCGTGGTGCTGACCAACTATCATTGCCTTCCAAATGGATTCGCTTATGGTTGGATCCTCTATGCTTGCATATTTGGTGAAGTTCTCCAATATATGCATTTCAAGGGATTCGGAAATCTTCTGTTTTTCTTTGTTCTTCTTTTCCGATTTCTCCGGCTTAAAGTTTCTGGATAAACTGGTAGTAAGACTATATTCGTCGTTAGCCATTCCTCGATAATAATATGCGGTACGATACCTTCCGTTGGCATCAGCTTTAACCGATTCAAAAAGCAGCTCGCTGATTCCCTCCAATCTGTCAATATGTACAGTCGTAATACTCATACTTACCTCCGTTGTTTTACCCCTTTATTATACACCAGGGAAAAGAATGATTCCATTTCCCTCTTCATAAATAAACAAAAAACTCCTTTCTATGGTAAAATGCCCTTATGAAAAAAGGATTTGAACGTTTTGATATGAATAAACCTCCCGTGAGGACCAAATGGTATTTAAGACCTGTCATCTATCTCTTAAGCCTACCGGACATAATCAAGCACAAGGTTAAGATAGAAAAGAAAGGAACTGATAGCCTAAAGGCTCCCTATATTTTATTGTGCAATCACAACGCTTTTATGGATTTTAAGGTGGCCACAAAGGCTATCTATCCTCAGCGGGCCAATTATGTTGTGGCTATTGACGGATACATTGGAAGAGAAAAGCTCCTTAGAGACGTTGGTTGCATTTGCAAGAGAAAATTCACCAATAATATCGGTATCGTAAGACAGCTTAAGAGGGTTCTTGAAAACGGAGATGTGGCTATCATCTATCCGGAAGCCCGCTATTCTCTCTGCGGAACAACGGCGGTTTTGCCGGAATCCTTGGGGAAGATGTGCAAGCTCTTTGGTGCTCCCGTGGTTACTTTAATTTGCCACGGGCATCATATCAACTCACCTTTCTGGAATCTCCACGATAGAGGGGTTGCCCCGACGGAAGCGGAATTCAGCCTCCTCTTCACCCCAGAAGATCTGGAAGAACTATCCGTTGACGAGATCAACAAAAGAATCGTGGAGACTTTCCAGTACGACGACTATGCCTGGCAAAAGGAAAAAGGCATCAAAGTCACCTACCCCCGGCGAGCCGAAGGTCTCCACAAAGTTCTTTACCAATGCCCCTGCTGCAAGACAGAATTCAAGATGGCAACAAAGAATACAACCCTCTACTGCGAAAGCTGCGGAGCAGAGTGGGAATACAGTGAAGATGGCGAGTTAATCTTCCATGGCGATTCCAATACCCTCCCTGCTCTTCCCAACGGAGAAAGCTTTTCCCATATTCCTCACTGGTATGAATGGGAAAGAAGAAATGTAAGAGCGGAAGTGGAAGCAGGGACCTATTCCAGCGGAGTTCTGAAAGTTCACGTTGACTCGCTGCCCAATGCAGATAAGTTTATCCGCCTTGGAAATGGCACCATGGTTCATGATATGAATGGATTTAAGGTTGAAGGAATCGATGTGGACGAAGACCCATTCCAGATGATTAAGGACGTCCCCTCCCTCTATTCCTGCCATATAGAATACGAATATCTGGGTAAATTCGGGGACTGCGTTGACCTAAACACATTGACCGATACCTGGTATATCTATCCCGAAGGAGATGGCTTCGCCGTAACAAAGATGGCTCTTGCCACAGAGGAACTCTATTTCCACTACAAAGAAAGGAAAGGCACTCCCTGCCCACCGGGGCTGGCGTAAGCCCTTACAGGCAATCAGCCAAACAAGAATCACATGGAAAAAGTCCAATATGCTTACAACAGAAAAGGCACCCTGTACAGAGTGCCTTTTCCTGTCTTTAATAATCCAAAGCCCCTTCTTATGCAAGATTAAGCTTTTTCTTTAGAATATAATCCGTTCCTACGAAGCAGCCTACTGCAACAATTCCATTCATTATAATGCTTACAATGGATGTGGTATTGAAGAACTCCTTGGCTTCATAGATATTTTCCATCAGGTATTGTCCCCCATTAACCATGAGGACCGCCAGCACTATGGAAAGCACCGTGCTTATTCCAAGATAGGCAAGTACTGATATGATGCCTTTGTTCTTGTTGGCCATATTGCCTATAGCCATGCTCAGATAGAACATCAGGATGCTCCCCACCGTTTCCACTAGAATGCTTAATAAGACCAGGGTTACCGAACCCCAATTGGTCATACCTAAAACTTCCTTGATTACTTCTAGAAGCCTCCCTTCTTTTATCAAATATCCCAGGAAGCCGGATGATACGGCAAATACAAAGGCCGATAAGATTGTGGCTATTCCCGCAAATACCATCCACAGCAGGGAGATAATAAGCTTGCTGACAATTAGCTTGGTTGTTGACACAGGAAGTGTATGCATCAAATAACCTTCGTCTCCCAGAAGATTCCTATAAAACCTTAAGACAATCATTACCGTAGTAATAACCATCATGGCGGTAAGTACCAAGAAATATGCTATCCCAAGGAAGGTGAGGACCGTACTAAGGAGCTTGCTCATAGCCTCATTTTCCATAAAGATGCCTGAATAAGAGTAATCTACGTCAGCCAGATCAAATACATCCCCTACTCTTACTACCAGTCCCAGCAACAAAGCCACTCCGATTAGCCCTACATAGAGAAGCCACATTATTCTGCTGGTGGACTTAAATTCGTATTTTAATAACTTACCAAACATCTGAACACCTCCCTGAAGTATTCGTCCACGGACTTTCCTTCATTCTCTCTTATGTCGTCAACCGTCCTATGGAGCACCACCTCACCGTTGTTTATGAGCACTGCTTCATCCAGCATCTTCTCAACATCCGCAATTAGATGGGTGGATATTACAACCAAAGCATCCTCGGAATAATTGCTGATTATTGTTTCCAGGATATAGTCCCTTGCTGCGGGGTCAACTCCACCGATGGGCTCGTCCAAGAAATAGATTTTTGCCTCCCTGCTCATAGCCAGAATAAGCTGAACCTTTTCCTTTGTTCCCTTGGACAAAGTCTTAAGTGGCGCATCTCCCGGGATTCCCAGATTTGCCAGCATTTCGTAGGCTTTGTTTATATTGAAGTCGGGATAAAAGTCCCTAAACATTTCCACAAGGCCGTTAACATTCATCCAATCCATCAGATAATTGGCATCGGGCAGATAGGAAACCAATTCCTTTGTTTCCGGCCCCGGTTTATGGCCTGCCAAAAGTATTTCTCCGGAATTTGGCTGAATCAGTCCATTGGCCAGTTTCAGCATGGTTGTTTTACCGCTTCCGTTGGGGCCAAGGAGACCTATAATTCGTCCGCTCTCCAAGGAAAGATTCACATTATTAAGTGCGGTCAGTCCTCCGTATTTCTTTGTAAGTCCCCTACATTCCATCATCACACTCATTTGCTCTTCCTCCTTATCAAGTCCTTAACCTCTTCTGCAGAATAACCAAGCTCGGTCATTTCCTTAAAGAGCCTGTCCAGAGCCTCCTCTGCAACCTTCTCTCTCAATTCATCAATCATGGATTGATCCTCCGTAACAAATTTACCGCTGGTTCTCTCTGTTCTAATAATCCCCGTCCGTTCCAGCTCCGTAAGAGCTCTCTGCATGGTATTGGGATTCACTCCCGCCTCCTGGGCCAAGTCTCTAACGGAATCAAGTCTGCTCCCCGGTTTGTAATAACCCGTGATAATGCGCTTCTTGATTATCTCTATAATCTGTCCGTAGATGGACCTATCATTATCAAGATTCCATGCC
>CAJOQI010000096.1 GCA_905236895.1 uncultured Peptostreptococcaceae bacterium
CACGTACCCGGCGGAACCCTGACCATAGACACCATTGTGGAGGACGGATCGGTGGAGGCCGCCACAGATTCTTCGGCGACTGAAACCGACCAGCCGAGCATTAACCGCAGAATAATCGACCTCTATTTAACGGGACCCACCAATATTGTGGCGGAGGGCGAAATAGTGGACGAGGAACTGGTTTTATAGTATTATTATATGAAGAAAAAATACTTTAAGCGACCTTCCAGGGTCGCTTATAGTGTTATATTGCGCTTTGGACTATTTTTGAGGTCCAAAGAATAATTATAAGAAAGCAATTGGCTAACTAATGAACAAAGAGAAATTCAGCGGCAAGGACCATCCAATTAGGGAAGTCACAGACCTTAAGGATATTATTGTTTCAAGCTCCGAGATGTTCGCGGACCAGGCGGCCTATCTTCAGAAGGATGCCCCCGGGGGAACATATAAGGCAATCCGCTACGCACAAGTAAAAAAAGATATGGATGCCCTTGGAACCAAGTTCATCGACATGGGACTTAAGGGTGAAAAGATAGCGGTGATAGGGGAGACGGACTATCACTGGTTTTTGACGTATTATGCTACGGTCTGCGGAACGGGAGTTATCGTTCCTTTGGACAAAAACCTTCCTGAAGAAGAGATAGAGAATCTGGTGGAAAGATCGGGCTGCGCCGCTCTTGTCTATACCAGAAAAATGGAGAAGAAGATCGCCAAGCTCTTAGACAATCCCTACAATATCAAATACTTTATTTCAATCAACGGCAAAGAACAGGACGACAGGGTTCTGTCTCTTAGAAAGCTTATAGCTGAAGGAAGAACCCTTTTGGAAGAGGGGCGTAGAGACTTTGTTGATGCGGAAATCGATCCCAACCAAATGGCGACTTTGATTTTCACTTCCGGAACCACAGGCCTTGCCAAGGGGGTAATGCTCTCTCATAAGAATATTGCAAGCAATGTAATGAATATGTCCCGCCGTATGATGCTGGGAGATAAGTGGATCATTCTTTCCATTCTTCCAACCCATCATACCTTTGAGAATACCTGCGTTGACTGGACCACCTTCTACCAGGGCAAGACCCTTGCCATCTGCGAAGGAGTTAAATACATCCAAAAGAATATGAACGAGGTTCACGCCAATTGTATGGTTGGTGTTCCCCTGGTTTTTGAAAAGCTCTATAAGGGTATGATGAAGCAGGCGGAAAGCAGCGGGCAGGGCGAGAAACTGAGAAACGCCATCGAGCTAAGCAGAAGGCTTAAACTGTATAACAATCCACAGGTGATGAAGAGGATGTTTAAGTCTGTCCACGAAGCTCTGGGCGGAAAGATGCAGCAGTTTATTGCCGGCGGTGCTGCAATAGATCCCAAGGTAATAAGGGACTTTGAGGCCATGGGAATTCCCATGATGCAGGGCTATGGAATGACGGAGTGTTCTCCGATTATTGCTGTGAACCAGGATAATTACAGCATCCCCGAATCCGTTGGTCGCCCCATGCATGGAACCACGGTAAAGATCGATGATCCCGGTCCCGACGGCATCGGTGAAATCGTAGTTAAGAGTCCCTCCGTCATGCTGGGTTATTACGAGGATCAGGCTGCGACGGACGAAGTCATCAGAGATGGCTGGCTTTATACAGGAGACCTGGGATATATGGACGAAAACGGATTCCTCTATGTTACGGGAAGAAAGAAGACCGTAATTGTAACAAAGGGAGGAAAGAATATATTCCCGGAAGAGCTTGAAGAGGTTCTCAAGGAAAACGATCTTATCAAAGAATGTCTGGTCCACGGCGTTACGGATAAGAGAATAGGAAACGTAATTGTAACCGCAGATATTCAGCCTGATTTTGATTTGCTTAAGAAGCGTCACGGGGAAATGAATTCCAGCGAGATATATAACTTCTATAGGGAATTGGTAGACAAGGTTAACGACGAGTTGCCGCCATATAAGGTTATTAAAAGAGTTAATATCCGAGAAAAGGATTTTGAAAAAACCACCACAGGTAAACTTAAGAGGTATGGTAATTTTGTGGAAGGAGAAGAAATGGCCGGAAGTTTGAGTTTTAGAGAAATTAAAGAAGAAGAGAAAAAGAGAGCGGATCAGGTAATCAAAGAGATTCAGGACAGCGAAGATCCCTATCTTAGATATAAGACGGGAAGGGCAATCACTGACATTAAGCAGATGTTTGAAAGCAGCGTGGAGCTCTATGGAGATCATGTGGCCTTCTATCAGAAATTCAAGAAGGGCGGGGAATATAAGTCCATTACATATAAGCAGGCTTTGGCTGATGTTAACGGCCTTGGAACCGCTTTGATAGACAGAGGTCTTAAGGACAAGCGAATTGCAATAATCGGCGATACATACTATCAATGGGAGTCTTCATATCTTGCTGTAATAGGCGGCGTGGGTGTTGTGGTTCCTCTGGATAAGGAGCTGAACAAAGGAGAGATAGAGAACCTCTTGATCGACGCGGAGGTTTCAGCAGTTCTCTACAGCAAGAGATTCGATTCCATCTTTAAGGAGATCAAAGCCGAGGGAAAGACCAAGCTGGAGCTTCTTGTAAATATGGATGAAGAGATGAATCTTTACCTGGAAAAGGACAGCAAAGAAGGAATCCATGACGACGAAGTTTTAAGCTGGGCTCAGCTGGTTAGAGAGGGCAAGGAGAGAGTTGCCCAGGGAGACAGACGTTTCCTGGATGCGGAAATCATCGCAGGAGATATGGCGGTTATTCTCTATACCTCGGGAACCACAGGCTTTGCCAAGGGAGTAATGCTTTCCAATACCAATCTTTGTGAAGACCTGATGACGGCACCGACGATCTTAAACGTAAACGATTGGGATATATTCTTCTCGGTGCTTCCGGTTCATCATACATACGAGTGTACCTGTGCATTTTTGATGCCCCTCTATAAGGGGGCGGCAATCGCCTTCTCCGAGGGACTTAAATATATAACCAAGAATCTTGAAGAGGTTAGACCTACCATGCTTCTTGGAGTTCCGGTGCTGCTGGAGACTCTCTATAAGAGAATCTGGAAGGCAGCCAAGGAAGGTGGCAAGGAGAAGACTCTCAAGAGACTTCTTGCCATCAACAGAAAGACCAAGAAGGTGAAGCTGGATATCAGCAAGCCATTCACCAAGGACATCCTTAAGGTCTTCGGCGGAAGGATGAGGGTTTTGATCAGTGGCGGTGCGGCCATCGATCCTGAGATTCTCCAATTCTTTAACGATATTGGAATTACCGCCGTTCAAGGATACGGTTTAACCGAGTGTTCGCCTATGGCGGCATTAAACCCCGATGTAGAAAAGGATATGAGAAACGCATCTGTTGGACATCTCCTTCCCACCATGAAGGTTAAGGTTGTGGATAAGGACGAAGAAGGCATCGGAGAAATCTGCTTCGCCGGCGGAAACGTAATGCTGGGCTACTATAACAACCAGGAAGCCACCGACGAGGTTATTAAGGAGGGTTGGTTCCATACGGGAGACCAGGGTTATGTGGATGAGGACGACTTTATCTATATAACGGGAAGAAAGAAAAACGTAATCATCACCGACAACGGAAAGAATATTTTCCCGGAGGAAATTGAATATCTTCTTTCAAGAATTCCATATGTGGCCGAGTCCATGGTATGGGGCGCAGAGGAAGAGGGTGAGGTGAACAGCACAACCATTGCGGCTACCGTTCTTCCGGACTTTGAAGAGGTGGAGGCTGAGCTGGGTAAAAACTATAGCGACGAAGCCCTTGAAGCCCTTATATGGTCGGAGATAGACAAGATAAACGAAGAACAGCCCTTCTTTAAGAAGGTTAAGAAACTGGTTGTAAGAAAGAGGGAATTCGAAAAAACCAGCGGAAGAAAGATCAAGCGATTCGTGGAGGATAATAAGAATGCCTAAGGTAAAATATCCCGAACTTGAGATTGACCTTGGAAAACTTCGCGAGAATATAGAATGGATCGTTGCTTCCGGCGTTATTGCGGGAGTGAAGATTATCGGAGTAATCAAAGGTGTTAACGCCCTTCCAAAAGTGACGGAGGTATTTTTGGAGAGCGAGCTTGATGGTATCGGAAGTTCGAGAATCGAGCATCTTAGGAAGGCGAAGAAACTGATGGAGGGAAAAGGCATCAGGAAACCTTTGATGCTCCTAAGAGTTCCCATGCTTTCCGAGGTTAAAGAGGTTGTTAAGACTGCGGACGTTTCTCTAAACAGCGAGCCTGCGGTTCTTAAAGCCTTAAACAAAGCGGCGGGAAAGCAGGGAAAGGTCCACAGAGTTATTCTTATGGCGGACATCGGAGATATACGGGAAGGCTTCTGGGATAAGGATGAGCTTGTGGATGTGGCCCTAAAAGTGGAGGAGATGGAGAACCTCTATTTGGAAGGCATCGGAACCAATGTGGGTTGCTACGGAGCTTTGGTTCCAACGGCGGAAAAGCTGGGAGAACTGATTCCAATTGCAGAGAGAATCGAAAGCAAAATCGGCAGGAAGTTGGATGTGATTTCCGGTGGTGCCAGCACCAGCTATATGCGAATTACCGATAAGGATATGCCGGATGGAATCAACCAGCTGAGGATGGGGGAGAATATCCTCCTTGCAAGGGATAATGAGGTTTACCACGGTCATTCCACGGAGCCTTTGCACCAGGATGTGTTTACCCTTAAGGCGGAGGTAATCGAGGTAAAGGACAAGCCCAGTCATCCGGTTGGGGAAATCAATGTGGACTGCTTCGGCAGCAAGCCGGTTTACGAAGACCGTGGAATCAGGAAGAGGGCCCTTATAGCCCTTGGAAGAGCGGACATGGGAAGTCCCTTTGATCTCTTCCCTATGAGAGAGGGCGTGGAGGTGGTAGGCTCCTCCAGCGACCATACAATTCTGGACGTAACCGAGGCAGAAAAGATAAAAGTTGGGGACGTTCTGGAGTTCGGAATCAACTACGCCGCAATGGTTTATTTGACCCAAAGTCAGGAAATCAAGATAGTCTACAAAAATTGACAGAATCAAGCATTTTCAGTATAATACCTTGGATTATGGGCAAGGCCCGAGAAATATCATTTTTAAAGGAGAAATGAGAGAACTATGGATAGAATCCTAATGACCAAAAAAGAGTATGAAAACAATATAGAAAAACTCAAGGCCCTTAAGGACAAGCTTCCCGGAGCTGCCGAAATGATGAAGGAAGCCAGATCCTATGGCGACCTTTCCGAAAACTCCGAATTCGTTGCAGCCAAGGAATATTTGGCTGACCTGGAGAAGGAAATCGAAAAGCTGGAGAGCGAGATCAACAGCGCCGAGATCATCAAGGAATCCGAGCTTACAACAGAGGCCGTAAAGGTTGGTCATAAAGTTAAGGTAAGAGATATGGATACCAAGAAGGAGACGGAATACGTAATCGTAGGTAAGACCGAAAGCGATCCATTCTCCAAGCCTGCAAAGATTTCCAACGAGTCACCTATCGGAGCGGCTTTGCTTGGAAAGGGAGTAGGCGAGAAGGTTGAAGTCTTTGTTCCCGACGGATCAAAGCATCTTAAGGTTGTTTCCATCGCCAAGAGAGACGACTAAAAAGAAAAACGAGGATATTATGAATCAGAACGAACAAAACAACGCTCCCAATCAGGAAAGCGTTAATCCGGAAACTGTTGAAGAAGAACTCACCGAAGAAAAAATCGGAGAGCAGAGACAGATAAGAAGAGAGAAGCTGAAGGAACTGAGAGAGGCAGGTCGCGATCCTTTCCTCCAGGAGACTTGGGATGTAACGGCTCACAGCGTTGACATCAAAGATAATTTTGATGCCATGGAGGACCAGGAAGTTTCTATCGCCGGCCGTATCATGACCAAGAGGATCATGGGCAAGGCGGCTTTCTTTGATCTTCAGGACAAGCAGGGAAGAATCCAGTGTTATATCAAGAGGGACGACATCGGAACGGACGAATACACCTGGTTCAAGACCTATGACATCGGCGACATCGTTGGCGTTGTGGGTAAGGTGTTTAAGACCAAGACCGAGGAAATCTCCGTTCACGTGGAGAAGTTGGCTCTGCTGACCAAATCTCTTCAGGTGCTGCCGGATAAGTTCAAGGGTCTGGTTGATCAGGACATCAGATACAGACAGCGCTATGTGGATCTGGTTATGAATCCTGAGGTAAGGGAAACCTTCCTGAAGAGGGCTGCTATTATAAAGGAAATAAAGAGAGTGCTTGAAGAGGACTACGGTTATCTGGAAGTTGATACTCCTATCTTGACCGTAATCGCCGGCGGTGCCAATGCCCGTCCCTTCAACACTCATCACAATACCTTGGATCTGGATATGAAGCTTAGAATTTCCAACGAGCTCTATTTGAAGCGCCTTATCGTTGGTGGTTTGGATAGAGTTTACGAGATGGGCAAGATGTTCAGAAACGAGGGAATGGATAAGAATCATAATCCGGAGTTCACTTCCATGGAATGCTATATGGCCTATGGCAATATGGAAAGCGTAATGGACGTAACGGAGCAGCTGGTTTATAAGGCTGCAATGGCTGTAAACGGAAGTCCCATTATTAAATACCAGGGCAAGGAGTTCAACGTAACTCCGCCTTGGCGCCGTTTGAATATGGCGGATGCGGTTAAGGAGATTACCGGCGTTGACTTCGGAAAGATCGATAATGATGAGGATGCCCGTGCAGCAGCAATCGGTTACGGTATGGACGCGGAGGAAGTTGCTGGAATGACTCGGGGCAAGCTCATCGCCGAAATGTTCGAGGCCTATTGCGAGGACGCTCCCGGATATTTGGACGGACCCGTATTTGTGGTCGGCCATCCCGTTGAGATTTCTCCTCTTGCAAAGAGAGATCCGGAGGATCCCAGAATCACCCGTCGTTTCGAAGCCTATATCAATGGTTGGGAAATCGCCAACGCTTTCTCCGAACTGAACGACCCAATCGACCAGTATGAGAGATTTGCCGAACAACAAAGGCAGCTGGATACAGGAGAGGACGACGAGGCCCATCCAATGGATATGGATTTCGTCAATGCTTTGGAGGTTGGAATGCCTCCCACAGGCGGACTGGGAGTAGGAATCGACAGAGTGATTATGTTGATTACGGACGCGCCGAGTATTAGGGACGTGATACTGTTCCCGACGATGAAACCAATAGGCTCAGGAAGCGCAGAAAATAAGGGTTCTGAAGAGGCAAATGACAAAACTTACGACCAATTTACGACCGTTTCCGAAAAAATCGATTTTTCAAATGTGGTAATTGAGCCTTTGTTTGAGGAGCAGGTTGACTTTGAAACCTTCAGTAAGTCGGACTTCAGAGCAGTTAAGGTCAAGGATTGCGTAGCAGTACCAAAGAGCAAAAAACTTCTGCAGTTCACATTAGATGATGGAACCGGA
>CAJOQI010000097.1 GCA_905236895.1 uncultured Peptostreptococcaceae bacterium
ATCTGCCATACGAGTCTTGCCTGATGGTGCATAATAAACACTCTCTTCTCCGGCCAGTGCATACTCACCTTTTTCAAGGATTATATTTGTTAGAAACTCAACATCCTCATAGCAAACATAATAGTCCTTTAGCTTTCTATCCTCCGTAAGAAGCCAATTTACGTAACGCTCTTCATCATAAGAAAACTCCGGTTCGGCAAAAGTATGTTTCTTTATTAATGCCTTGTTGAAAAACATCGGTCCTAAATGAACGCAAAAATAACTTTGCCTTTTCTGAACGTTTGCTATTCTTCTATCGTTTTTGAACTTATATGTAAAACTGTCAGGAACATATTCGTCCTTATCGATTATCATTCTCCTACAAAGAACGGCACTAAGTCTTTTACGCTCATGAAACACATTATCCACAGACTCCAAAGTTCCTTCAGACCACTCGGCACCTTCCTCCATATAGTTTACATACTTGCCTCGAGCAACCTTGAGTCCATAATTCTTTTTCCAAGAATCGCCTTTTCCTGTTGTATCTTTATACAATATCGACAAGCCATTCTTTTTCGATAAATCTTTACAGGTCGACTCTATTTTTTTATTTGAACCCAAGACAACAATTTGAACACTCCTATGTCCCATGCTCTGGTTGGCTATGCTCTCTATTGATTTTTTTGTAGCTTTATTATCACTAGCAAGAATAATGATGGAAAACTTATACATATAGACCGCCGTTTCTATAGTCTGATTCTGCTGAAATTACCTTGATTTAAACAATTGTTACTTTACAAATTATATATCACGTAAAACACTTTTTCAATATTAACAAGATCCCACTACAATTGATTTATAGGGAAATCATGGTCTACGACATACTTTGAAGCCCTACTCAAGTTCAATGATTTTTTCTACTGCTTCAGAAAGAGGATGCTGCTCCGTAATATACATGCACTTACACCCCGCATCTCCGCCGGCATGCATATCTCTCTCGTCGTCCCCCAACATCCAACACTTTGTTAAATCAATAGACAGATCCTTCTGTGCCTGATAGAACATGCCCGGTTTTGGCTTGCGGCAATCACACCCCTCGTCCCAATCGTGGGGGCAATAATAAATATGATCTATGGATGCCCCAACCTCCTGAAGTTCAGCCTGCATCTTGTCATGGATGGCTTTCAGGGTTTCTTCCGTCAATCTTCCTCTGGCTATGCCCGGCTGATTGGAAATCAAAATGATTTCGTAGCCGTTATCCTTAAGTTTCTTGATAGTTTCCCTCACTTCCGGAAGCCATACAAAATCCTCCGGTTTCTCTATATAGCAGGCCTTGGGTGGTCTGATATTCATGGTTCCGTCTCTATCCAAGAAGATGAATTTGCGAGGCTTGAAAAATTCTTCCGTAAGCTCTATTCTCTCCCAGGATCCCACAGAATAATATCTATGCTCCGTAACCGTAGCATACATCTTTCCCTCTTCAACCAATTTGGGATATACGATCTTTTCAAAATTCTCATTATCTTCGGTGAATAGATCCATGGCCTCTCGCTTAACTATCGCATAGCCAATGTCCACCCCCTGAAGATTTGGAGTAACTCTCTTCTTGTCATAGACCTGAATCTTTCCATCCTCTTCAATTAAAAGATTATTTTTGGTATACCCGTCTTTGTTGGCATATGCGGTTAGCTGAATGACGGCATCATTTCTTCTATATTCACGGCAAAGCTTGTTGAAATCTATGGGGCAATAATTATCGCAATACATCATGAGGAATTCCTCAGCCAGTTTGCCCTCGTCCAAGGCTCCCCTCAATCTGGCACCTGTCTCATATTCAACGGGAGTTATGGAATACTGAATATTAACGCCCCATTTGCTTCCGTCGCCAAAATAATCCATTATCTTTTCCGGAAGATAGCCAAGGAGCATGGTAATATCCTCTATTCCAAAACTCTTAACCTGTTCTACCAAATATTCCAAGAAAGGCTTTTCCTGAAATGGATACATGGGCTTGGGATTGGTGTCCGTAAAGGGCTTCATCCTCGTTCCATAACCGCCTGCCAGTATTACGGCTTGATTGACTTTTCTGATTTCCATTTGCTTTGCTCCTAAATAATTATTTCTTGTATCTCTCCACTTGTTTCTTTATCTCCCGATAAAGTCTCTCTCTGTTTTGTCCGTCGAAATGGGCGAAGAATTTGTTTCTTCTCTCCCTATATTTCTCCTCCATCACGCATCTTCTGTCGATGGCCTTACAGATTTTTTCCACAGTGGACTCATAGTCGTAGCAGACGGGACCGAATCCATCCTCCTCGTAATCAAAGAATCCTTCGTCGTAGGAATGTCCCTCATAGAAGGTGTCTTTATCAAATTGAGAGTAAATAACCGGTTTCCCTGCATAGGCATAGTCCGATGCAATGCTGGAATAGTCCGTAACCAAGAGAGCGCAGTTGGCAAATTGCTTGTCATATCTTTCAACCCCATCGGCAATTTCAAACAATTCGTTGATTACAAAATCATCTTGCTGGGCTCTCATATAGGGATGGAGTCTTAAAACCCCTCTGTAGTTGGCCTCCCTAAGCTTCTCCATAATCCTCTCATCGTTTATCAAGGAATTATAGAATTGGTAGAATTCGGAATATTTGAACTCGTGGTTATATCCCCTTCCACCAAGATTCTTGTCCATTCTTGCACTGATATTATGTCTCCAGGTGGGAGCTATTATAAGTTGGTTCCCCTCCTGATTATCATAGCCCAAAATCAAATCGTGTCTGGCGAGACCGGTCAGTATTACCTCATCTTCAGCATATCCATAGGCGTATTTATACATATATTCATATTCAGGATAGGCGGAGGTAACAAAGAGATTGAAATTGGTTACCAGCTTGTTCTGAGTTAAAGAGATATCCTTCTCCAAAACCCCGTGCTGCATATAGGCATAGACCGAAGGAATTGAATCCCTAAAATACCTTTGGGAAACTCCCGTGGGATAAAGAAGAAAGTCCGAAGTTTGAGAGATAATATAGGCATCCGCGATTACGAATTTATCCCTCATCTCGTCGGTTCCAAAGGGAAGCACCTTTCCTATCCCTTTGATTTCTTGGTATTCCGTACTGGTATCGCTTATTACATAATAGCAATCCACTTCATCCTTATATTTTTCGTTTACGTATTCAAAGAGGAAGAGTGAATTTTCATTTCCGTAGTTTACCCTGTCTATGAAAAGCCAAATAGGTTTTTTCTTTTTCTTAAGATTGCGATTTCTCTTGGCTCTAATAAGCGCCCCCTTGATTGAGCGATTCTTCACCATTTCCTTCAAGAGCCTATTCTCATAGGTCTTGGCTTCTTGATTGGTTTTAATCTTGATGGAGCTTCCGTTCCTGCCCTTACTAATGGCAATTCCATTCTTAAAATAGAATGAGGAATCCAGCTTATTTGAAATTTTGCTCCAAAGTCCAAAGCTGAAATTGGTTTCGTATTTCTCCCCATCAAAGGTAATGAATGCCTTTAGCACCATGTCCTTTGCCGGGATTTCAATTCTGAAACCCTCCTTCTTAAGGGCCTCTTCCCCAATAATGGTCTTAATATTGGAATAAGCCGGATAATTATCGCAAGGATATTCCTTCCCATCTTGATCTTGGATAATTATGCTATATCTACCCGGGTTGAAAGGAACGCCTGCTCTTCCGGATATGATAATCTTACCTTCCAATATCTCCATCCAGATAACATTAATAAAATGCTTGGCCCTGAGTTTATACAGTGGAGATCCATCCAGGGTAATCATTCCATCCTGGCATTCTATTCTTACTTCGCATTCATTATTGTATTTCAAATTGAGAGCAAACATTTTGTTCTCAATAGGCATTCTCTTCTCTTCGATAATGAGCTCGTCATCGATAAAGGAAAGGGTTTTTCTTAGTTGCTCATAATACTCCGGTATTAATTCTTCGAACTCTTGCTTTACGGCCTTTTGACGAAGACGCCTCTTAATGCAGTCCACCAGGATATTCTTAACATAGTCAATAACTTCCCCATATTTCTCCGTGCACACTTCCGTAAGAGGCAGAACCACCTCTTGGTAGAAATCCGTATAATAGGACTCATTGCTTCTTAAGGTCTGCTCAATATTGGTATTGTCGCTTCTCTTTCTATAGTAATACTTGATATTCTTCAAATGACCGTATTTGCCGTTCTTCAATACCAGTTCGGTAATAAATTTCAGTTCATCATCTCCGGAAGGTCTTTCGTGGAATCTCAAATCGCCTACAGCAGATTTCTTAAAAACACCATTGTTTAGATTTCTTGGAAGTTTGTCAGCTACCTGAGTAATATCCACTACTTTAGCGGCATCGTAGAAATCATTAACATATTTTTCACCTTTATGAGCACCTATATTATTTATCTCCGTAAATACGCAATCCACCTCAGGATGCTTTTTGAAAAATGACAAAATAGCCGAAAAGGCATTTACATCCCATTTGTCATCAGAGTCAAGAAAAGAAAGGTATTCCCCTGTAGCATGGTCAATTCCCACATTTCTGCTATAGGAAAAACCTTTGTTTTCTTCGTTTCTGATGTATACGATATTGTCCGGATAATTGTCCAAATAAGTTTGACAAATCTCTGGGCTACTATCCATAGATCCGTCATCTATCAGCACAATCTGGATGTTCTTGGTAAACCCCAGCGTCTGTCTGGTGATGCTACTCAAACACTCTTCCAAATACTGTTCTGAATTAAAGACAGGACAAATCACCGACAGTATTTTTTCATCTAAATCCAACTTAGCCATTGTTTCTCGAAATAACCTCAACGGAAAAATCTATTGTTTTCTTGAGACCGGTAGCAAAATCCGTTACCGGTTTCCAACCATATTTTTCGTAAGCATGCTGATAGGAACACTCCGTGTGCTTCAATACTTCGTGATCCATCACCTTGGGATTAATGGGATAAGCACCTTCATAGAGTTCAGGATATCTATACCAATAATGAGAGGTTTCCAGATATCTCACTTCTGCATCTTCCTTCCCCATTAGGCCTTTAATGATATCGCTCATCTCATTGATTGTATGGGTTTCTCCCGTTGAAACATTAAATATGTCAAAGCCCTCATTGTCACGAACCAATGACGCTAGATTAAGCAAGTCATCCACATAGACAAAATCCCTTCTCTGATTGCCATCAGAATGAAGTTCAACAGGCTTATTAAAAAACAATTCCCTAATAATATATCCTGCCACAGGAGGCTGGGTTCTTAAGCAATCTATATGGGGACCATATACATTGGCAAACCTAAGAACCGTTACATTCATTCCGTAAGCGTCCACATAGGACTTACAGAACTGCTCTCCCGTATATTTGCTGGTTGAATAAAGAAGGGTTGGCTGGACCACATCCTCTTCCTTGGTGGGGAATGTGGTGCAATTCTCATATACCGCAGAGGTGCTGGCAAATACTACATTCTTTACGCCGTATTTACGAGCCAATTCCAAAACTATTATCGTTCCTCTGATATTAACATCCATGGCGTATTCAGGCATGGTCTGGCAATCGGGAAGAGGTGTTACGGCAGCAATATGATATACATAATCAAAGCTTTTCTCTTTGAAAAGCTGCTCCATCTTTTCCACATCTCTAATATCCATGCGAAGGATTTCATCTGTGAAAAAATGGTCGTCAAAGATGAGGTTATCCTCTTTGCCATAGGAAAAGTCATCCAAGATGGTTAACTCTTCTCCCTCTTTCCAGAACTTATAGGCCAGCTGAGAACCGATGAATCCCGCCGCTCCTGTAATGAGAATCTTGCTCATACTGTTCCTTCTATTACTTCTTGAGATGATCGATACCGCACATGGTCTTATAGAAGATGCTCATCATAAGATGGTCAAAGATCATATGAATATCTTCCGTAATCTGCATGCTGTTTACCGGTGCATGGAGGGATACATCGCTCATTGCCTTAAGCTTTCCTCCTCCGAAGCCGGTGATTCCTATAACCTTATTGCCACAGGATTTGGCGTATTCCACAGCGTTAATAACATTGGGGGAATTACCGCTTCCCGAAATAGCAATAACTATATCTCCCTCCTGGAGTTTACCCTGAAGCTGGAATCTGAACACTTCTTCAAATCCTATATCGTTGGCAATGGCCATAACCGTTGCCACATTGTCGTTAAGGCAAAGGAATCTGAACTTCTTTTCCGTATATTCTGATACGCCTTTGTTAAAGTCGTTCTGATAGTGGCTTGCAGTAGCACTGCTTCCACCATTACCGAATATATATATCATTCTCTCCTTCTCAAAGGTTTCCTCAAGAAGATTGAGAGCTTCGTTTATAGCCTCTACATCAAGATTCTCAATAGTTTCTATCTCATGCTTGAGATATTCTTTAATCATATTTTGATATTCCATTATTACCTCCCATTAAATATTATTTGGCTTCCCCCGTAGGTGAAGTTAAAATCTACATGTTTATAGTCCTTAAGGGCTTCTTTTACCTTTTCGTGATTTTCCGGACGAGCATAGACCAGAAGGAAGCCTCCTCCTCCTGCTCCAAGAATCTTTCCTCCCAGAGCTCCTGCTCCCATGGCCGCATTATACATTTCATCTATAACCGGATTGGAAATCTTTCCGGAAAGTTGTTTCTTGGTCTGCCATGCTTTGTCCAAGGCATATCCCCACTGATCAACGTCTCCATCTGCAAGGAATTCATAGGCCCTATCTACTGATTCAACCAGTTCATCAAGCTGATCCATTCTGTCGGATATATTTTGTTTCTGGTTTCCAAGGATAGTTCCGGAATCCCTGGTGATTCCCGTGAAGAAGAGCAGCAAATTGCTGTGGAGCTCTTCCATCACTTCTTTCTTACAGATAACAGGCTCTGCTGTTACGGATCCGTTTCTGTGGAATCTATATCTATTGAATCCACCTATTGCCACAGCATATTGGTCTTGAATTCCGATTGGCTGTCCCATCAGGTCGATTTCAAGATGGCAAGCTTCCTCAGCAAGTTGTCTCTTTGATACATGCTCTCCCTTATAGGCATGAAGGGCATTAAGTACACCAACGGATAATGCGCTGGATGAAGCAAGTCCCACACCTACTCCCGCAATAGGAAGGTCCGCCATATAGATAATTTCGATACCTGTATCGATTCCAACTATCTGAAGAGCATTTCTGATTATATTATGCTTTACCTCACTGGCGTGATCGCAAAGCTCAGACTCGTTATAAACTATATGAAGTTTTCCGTCGAACCTTTCGTTAACCGTAATATATACGTTCATGTCGATGGATGTACTTATGGTACTTCCGTAACCGAATTTACAGTTTTCGAAATAGTCCTTAAAATCCGTTCCTCCTCCAAAGAATGACATCCTAAGCGGTGTTTTTGAAATAATCATATTTCCTTCTCCTTATTTACCTAAATCGACTTTTATCTGGGTGGTGGAAATCTCAGGAGTCCGTGAAAGATATACAACCTCGCATTTATCCTTAAGAAAATCAAACTTTCCTTCCCAGTCGTCACCCATGACAAAGACATCTACCATGAATGTATCAACATCTCTGCTCTTCTGTTCCCAGCTTTCTTCGGGAATTACCAGATCCACATAACGAATAGCTTCTACCATTCTCTTCCTGTCCTCATAGGTAAAATAGCTTTCCTTATGCTTTTCCTTCAAATTGAACTCATCTGTGGAGAGGGCCACAATAAGATAGTCTCCCAATGCCTTGGCTCTCCTTAGGAGTTCAATATGACCATAGTGGAGCAGATCGTATGTGCCGTATGTTATTACTCGCTTCATACTATTGTTTCCTTATATATCTTAGTCTAAACCACTATATATTATATATCGCTTTAAGCCATAACACAATATAGGTTTAATTGGGAAGGATTATATGATTCCATCCTCCCTCAATTTCTCCACGATTCTGTCGGAATTGCAATTATCGTGGAAAGTAACTATTTCTTCGTATTTCTTAATATATTCCGGAAGCTGCCCTTCCTCATAATTGCGCTTTATCACCTGGGTAAGATTCCGATCGTCATAGCAAATATCACCAAAAGCATTCTCGTCATTTAAGAGAAGGAAAGCCGCCGTACCATAATTGGCCATGCATTTTTCCTTCTCTTCCCAATAGAAGATAATATTGGTTCCCCTATAAAACGCATCATAGGATATGGAAGAATAGTCCGTTATCAATAAGCGGCATTCTCTTAAAATCTCGTCATTGGTCTTCCCTTCAACCAAATACTCGTCCAGGTCCGTGTAATTCTCCACCATCGCCTGACGCATTAAAGGATGGGGCAGGATTATCAGTTTATCCTTAAGTTCCTCCGGAACCTTATCCGCTATCTTTTTGATCATCTTATAATATCCCGTTTCGGAGAAGTTCATTCTGGCCTGGTTGGCCTCCCACCTTCTCCAGGTTGGCATTATGACAATCTTATCCGCATCATCATATCTATAGCTTCTATCAAACTTGGCCAAACCGGTAATATAGAGATTCTTCTTTTTGAATCCACCCAAGTCGATAAAATGTTGGGCCTCCTTCTCCGAAGATACAACCACCCTATGCTTCTTTATGCCGGACTGAAGGAACCCGCTTCTAAGATCCGCACTGAGGGATACCATATACATTACTCCGTGCTGCAAGAAAACAAAAGAAATATCATGGTCGTTTATCTTATCGGCTATTTTTTTATTTGCAGCTCTAAGTTGAATGGCGTGGCCTATGGTCTCCGTTCCAACAAAGGTTTTGCAGGCGAAGAATCTTTTAATATGCTCATAGCTATGCTTGTAGATAAGATTGGCCTTATACTTTTCAGGCATATTATCTCTGGCAGGATGATCCTTCTCCAGAATATAGAATACATTCTTATATCCCAGGTCTATTAACTTCTCATAGAGAACAGATGCGCTCTCCTCATAGCCAGCACATTCCTTTTCATACATGAGAACAAAATTGCTGTCCATGGTCTTGGCTTCTTTATAGGCCTTATCAACCAAATCCTTTACCTCATCCCTATCGAAATAATTCTCTTCTCTCACCGTAAGATACATGGTGTTCTTTAGGGTTTGTCTGAAATAATAGGACATGCCATCCCTATTGAATATTCTGCTATTTCTATTCTTACCTGTTTTATAGTCCAATACCGTATAAATTATTCTTCCCGCTGATTCCCTTCCTTCGTAGGAGGTAACCAGCTTATTCTGAATATCAAGGGAAAGAATATCATCGGAAGGTATCCCGATTTTGTATCTGTTTAGACTATATCCCTTTATAATAGGTATTCCATTTTTCCAAGCAAAATCAAGCTGTGCCCTTTTTCCCTCGGAATAGAAAAGCTCTATCTTATCCCTGTCAAATCTGGCGCCATTGCTGTTCAGCAATTTGGTCAATACCCATCCCTTGACAGTGAGGAAGCCGTCCTTTTCCTCTATTGTCTTTGTTATATTAATAATTACGGGAGCATTGATGTTTTCGGAAACCACAAGGTCGATACCGTTACAATCTCCCTGGGTCATCTTAAGAGCATGGTCTTTGTCCAAAAGTATGGACTTACCCGTTCTGCTTCTTCCTTTGTTGCCGTCTCTTCTATCAAAGAAGATTTCCCCTCTCCCCAATTCTCCCAGGTCGATTGAAATCTCCTGCTTGGGAGCCAGTCCGCTCAAATCGATGGCTTCATCGGGGACTGTTATGATAGCCCTATTGATTCTTCTTCCACCAAAAAAGGGGATCCCCTTTGGATACTTAAACCTTACTGCCTCTTTGACCCTTTTATCTCCAAAGATAAGATCATATTGGCCTAAACCAAAGGATGGATTACCCTCTCCCACTCCATGGAATTCAGTGAAGCATAATAAGTCAATTTCAACTCCTCCACTCTTCCTTGAAGCATTTCTTTTTATCCCTGCTAAAGATAACTTCGGTGTATTGGTATCTACACCGAAGCTTTCTTTACTTTCTATTAAACTTTCCACTTTAAGTTTTTTTTCTTCCATCCCAACTAACTAATTCCTAATGTATATGGGAGTTCCGTACCCGGCGCTATTGTAAATAATCTGAACCGCCGCATAGGGTGTATTGATGCAACCGTGGGAACCGCTGTTAACATACACGTTTCCGCCAAATATGGTTCTAAAGGAACTGTGGACACCATAGTATCCGCTGCTTTCTATTCCCATCCAATAGTTTACCGTTGTATCCCAGGTGGGTCCTGATAGTCTGACATTTGTTCCCTTTGTTTTTATGCTGAAATTGCCCCTGGGTGTATCATAGGATCCCCTCATGCCCGTAACCACCGGTGTGGATACTCTGAGGGCTCCTCCCTCGTAATACCAAAGGTGCTGTTCGGATATGGAAATAACCATATGTTTATAGCTGCCGTATGCGCCATAACCCTTATAGCAGTTCTGAACCACTCCATTGTCCACATAGTAATATGTTGAGCCGGTGCTGACCAGGCCTGAATAGCCATCCATCTTTCCTTCGCTAACATAATAATGATTGTTCTCTGTGGAATCGGGATAGATGGATTTAACGATTCCATTGAATTTATCCAATCTTCCCTTGCTTACGTAATAATAGGATCCATTGGATGAATGGTTTTTCTGAATGCTCTTTACAAGACCTGTGGACTTTTCGAAAATACCGTTCTTCACATAGAACCAGTCCCCTTGAGATTGGTGTCCGCTCTGAACGCATTTAACAAGTCCCGTGGATTTTTTGGACAGGTCCAGAACCCCGTTCTTAACATAGAACCACAGTCCCTCGGACTCATGTCCCGTCTGAACATTCTTTACCATGCCCGTTGCGCTATCCGAATAATCAAAGGCGCCATTCTTAACATAATACCAATTGCCCTTGGACTGGTGGCCATCCTGAGCGCATTTTACCAAGCCGGTTGAATTGTTCTCCGGCTCGAATTTTCCGTTCTTAACATAGAACCATTTACCCTTGGACTGGTGACCCTCTTGGATGCACTTAACCATACCCGTAACATTTCTGCCGGAATCAAAAACTCCGTTTCTCACATAATACCATTTGCCCTTGGACTGATGACCGTCCTGAATGCATTTAACCATTCCCGTGGCTTTTTCGGAGGTATTAAGTTTGCCATTTATTACATAGAACCATTTCCCCTTATAGTCGCTGGCAGGCTGAATACATTTAACAAGGCCGCTTTCTTCGCTTAAATCGCCCTTCTTAACATAATACCAACTGCCGTTAAACTTGCTATTAGGCTGAACGCATTTAACCAGGCCGCTCTTTCTGGCATAAATACCATTCTCAACATAATGCCAGGTTTCGCTCTCCGGATAGTAAACCAGTCCGGTGACTTTGCTGAATGCACCCTTCTCCACAAAATACAAGGTGCCGGCATGTCTCACAAGTCCCGTGAAGGATTTGTTTTCCTCGCCATTTTCATAGAGGATGAGTTCCCCCTCTTCATTGTTCTTAAGTTCCTTATTGCTTTCTTCGGCGTGAGCGATTTCAACCCTAGCCGTTAGACATGCTCCGATATTTACGAGCATCAAAAACAACATCAGAATCAATACTACATAGATGGTTCGTTTGATACGTAAGAAACAAAGCTTTTCCCCCATTATTTTTTCCTCGCCTTGGTTTTGGCCTTTGTGATTTCATCGTAGTAGGCTATGGCCTCCCCGATGGGACCATCAAAGACACTCTTGCCATCTTTCATAACTATTCCCCTCCGGCAAAAATCCTTTGCCATACTGGTGGAATGAGTTACGAAAAGAAAAGTTACTCTTTCGTCCAACAATTCTTGTATTTTATCTGTACATTTTGCTCTGAAAACACTGTCTCCTACGCTGAGCGCCTCGTCTACAATGAGTATTTCAGGCATAATGTTAACATTTATGGCAAATCCCAGTCTGGCCTTCATTCCGCTGGAATAGGTTCTGACCGGTTGGTCCATATACTCTCCTATGTCTGCAAAGTCAACTATTGCAGGCTCAAGATTCTCTATTTCTTCTCTGTCAAGGCCCATGATTTGGCCCTTGAGATAAATATTTCCCCGGCCTGAAAGTTCAGAATCGAAACCGGCGGTAAGTTCCAGCAATGCGCTAACCCTTCCGTTTACGATTATCTCTCCTTCCGTGGGAAAAGAAACCCCCGTTACCATCTTCAGCAAAGTGGATTTTCCCGCACCGTTCTGGCCCAGAAAAGCAACCGCTTCTCCCTTCCTGATTTGGAAGTTTAAGTGGTCGATAGCTATTTTGTCCTTATAGTCAACATTCTTGGAAAAAACATGGACAAGCCTATGCTTATCGCTTTTGAAAAGCTTGTATTTTTTGACTACATCCTTGAACTCTATAACTACTTCTTCATTATAAGTTTTATCTTCTACAATGTCCATAAGCCCTCTGAAATTATCATAATACATCCGGGATGTCTTTTCTCAGCTTTTTATATGCCCAGATTGCAGCAAGAAACATAACCAGGGTTACAGCGAAAAATCCTGCCATATCGGAAGAACTTTCCCAGAACCACTTCTTATAGATCATGGATTCCCTATATCCGCTGGCCAAATACGTAACCGGGTTAAACTTAAACAGTATTCTTATCCATCTGTGGTTGATGGTTCTTGGATCGTAGAGAATTCCCGAAAGCCAGAAAACAGCCGTAATCATGGATTTAACCAGATTGAGGAAGTCCTTGCTCAAAGCGGAAATCATGCCTGCAAACATGGCCCAGCAGGTAAAGAAGAAAAACATGCAGGCCATATAATAAATCAGCTGGATATAATAGATATGGGGCATATATCCGTTCAGCATAAATACCCCTATTATTATGGCCAGCAATCCAATATTAACCGTAATGCTGGATATGCTTACGAAGGTTGGTATGGTGGAAACCGGGAATTTCATCTTTGTTACCAGATGGCTATAGGTCCTTAAGCAATTGGCTCCACCGGTTATCATTTCGCTCATATAAAACCATGGACAGATACCGGCGCAGAGCCAGAGAAAGAAAGGATAACCGTCGATATCCTTACCGTGTCTAAGGCCAATATCAAAGGCAAACCAATAAACGAATATGGTTACCGCAGGCTTAATAATAGCCCACGCCCATCCAAGGGCAGCGCCTCTATAAGTCTTTTCTATATCCGACTTGGCCAGCTTAAGCAGCTGGTTCTTGTAGGTTATATGTTCGCTGATTATTTCTTTCAAAGTTCCCAATTCTTTTTCCCCATTATTCCTTAACGAAAACTCTCTTAACTACTCTCTCAGTAGCCTTTCCGTCGTCCAAATAATTAAACTTCGCATTAAAACTATTATACACTTCATTAGGCTTCCAGTCACCAAGCAATTCTATTTCTTTTAAGAGGTCCTCTTCTCTTCGCAAAACCTTGCCCGGAAGCTCACTTAAATCCAGATAGAAGCCTCTTAGCTTATCCTCATACTCCTCCTTATCGTACATGAAGAAGAGTATTGGCCTTCTAAGATTGGCAAAGTCAAAGAAGGTACTGGAATAATCCGTAATCAAAAGATCGCTAACCAGATACAAATCGTTGATATCGTCATAATCGGATACATCCAAGATGAACCCCTCGTATTTCTCGAAGTCAAAACTATTGGCCACCAGATAATGGGTTCTGAAAAGAATAACCCACTCCTCCTCCAATTCCTTCTGAAGTTTGTCAAAGTCTATTCCTATGCTATAGACATAGCCCTTTCCCTTGTCGAATTGATTGTCCCTCCAGGTGGGAGTATATAGCAGAACTTTTTTGTCTCCCTTAAGACTCAGCTTCTCCTTTAAGGCCCCTACCTCTTCCTGGGTATAATTGGCCAATCTGTCGTTTCTGGGATAACCCTCTTCTATTATTTCAACCTTTTCCCCAAACTCCTTGAGATTCCACGCTGAGGCAAAGGCCTCTGTGGCCCATCTTGAGGGAGAAATCATATACTTAAACCTTAAAGCATCCTTGCGATACTTATCGTAGATTTCCTCTATTTCATTCATGGCATTATCGCTTTGCTTCAGATCATAGCCAAGTTTTTTTAGGGGCGTACCGTGCCAGCATTGCACATAAACCTGATCATCCCTTGGAACAAAGTGATCCAGCATCCTGTAATTGGTAATCCAAAACTTGGATTTACCTATTGCCTCGTTCTCCTCTTTGGAACCGGTTTTTATGACTTCAGTATTGGGATTGCCCTTTAGATACATGTATTTTTCGGGATTGTTAAAAGCCCAATAGAAACGATAATCGGAAAAATCCTGATTCCCCACCAGATATTCGTAGATGGCTTTGGGGGAATCCGCATAGTTTCTTCCTGCAAAAGACGTAAAGAAAACGGATTTCTCATCCGTCGCGATTCCTTTGTTGTTAAGGTCATATCTGGTTTTGTTGACTTCACTTCGGATTTTTCGGCCCACCCGTCTGAAAAGAGGACTGCGTCTGGCCAACCCCCGAAGAAATCCCATGATACTATTGCCCATTGAATACGTATCAACCTTCCAAATAACTATATATTGTATTGTACCATTTTTACCCTCTCCGTTCAAGAATTCCGAATACCCCTCAATCTTGCATATTTACGGCGGATATGCTACTATTAACCAAACCTTTGGGGATTTTTTAAGGGGGTATATATTGGGGATGAAAAAGATATCCTTCTTTTTTGTATTTCTATTTTTATTGTTATCATTAACATCCATACCAATTTATGCCGATTCCTACGGATATATTGATTCCGGGGACGGTGTTAACGTGCGTCAAGGTCCCGGAACGGATAAATCCATTATTGGCGGCATCGGTAACGGAGAAGAAGTTCTTATTCTTGGGGAAGAAAAGGACTCCTCCGGAGGCACATGGTATAAGATCAATTACAACGGCCTGACCGGCTATGTCACCGCAGGTCTTATTTCCGACGTAATAGCATCAGGAGTGGAGAAGGAATCCTATGAAAGCTTGGATTTTCCCGACAGCTATCTTCCCTATCTGGAAGAGCTAAAGGCTGCCCATCCTTCCTGGTCCTTTGTTGCGGACTATACCGGACTATGCTGGGAGGACGTAATCTATAAGGAAACCCATCCCATAAGCCGTAATCTGGTTCCCAGTTCCTATCCGGAGGCCTATAAATCAAAGGCAGCCGCCGCATACAATTCCTCCACCGGAGAATATACCATCTTTGACAGCAGGGACTGGATTGCTGCCTCCGAGGCTGCGGTTCGCTTCTATATGGATCCGAGGAATAATATGGGAGAACAATCTGTCTTCCAATTCCTTTCCAACAAATACAATGCGGACACCCAGACTTTAACGGAACTTGAGGTTCTTATCTCCGGTTCCTTCCTGGACAGCCCCTTCCCGGAAGAAGGTTATTCCACCTATGCCCAGCTTCTTATGGAAGCAGGAGCGGAGGCAGGGGTAAGTCCCCTCACCTTGGCTTCAATGATAATCGTTGAACAGGGTTATGGCGGAGCCTCAGACTCCATCAACGGATCCGCAGGCTATTACAATTACTTCAATATAGGGGCTTACGCTTCAGGTGGCATAAACGCAGTGGCCAACGGTTTAAGTTATGCAGAGAAGAAGAATTGGAATACAAGGGTTAAATCCATCAAAGAAGGTGCCCTTTGGTTTGCAAGGAATTTCGTAAACCAAAACCAATACACCCTCTATCTTAAAAAATTCAATGTAATGTCCGGCCTAAGCGCCGTAGGTACAGGTCAGTATATGACCAATGTTCGAGGAGCCAGAAGCGAA
>CAJOQI010000098.1 GCA_905236895.1 uncultured Peptostreptococcaceae bacterium
GATACTTCTTCCAAAAGCAGGGTCCCCTTGTCCGCCTGCTCCAAGGCTCCGGTCACCTTTTCCTTCTTTGACGAACTACCAAAGAGTTCCTGTTCCGCCTTTACCGGGTCCAAAGACGCACAGTTAAGTTTGACGAAGGGCTGCATATTTCTATTGCTGTTTCTCTGTATAAGGTCTGCAATCTTTTCTTTACCCGTCCCGGGCATTCCCGTAATCAAAACATTGCAATCGTATTTGGCCATCGTTAAGGCCTCGTCCACCGCCACGCTCATGGCATGGCTCTCATAGACCATATCCTCCACCAGAGTTGGATCTCCCGAGGTCCGCTTAATCATCCTGCTTCTCTTCCCCACGGGATGGGCGGAGTCCTCCACCACCTTGGCATTAGCCTCCCTTGCAGCCCCTTCCAAATAGGGAAGCATATCCCTAACTATTTGGAAGTCGAATTCATCATAGGCCTCCAGATAACCGTCGGCGCATCTGATGTCAAGCTGTCTGGAGATAGCCTCCGTAATATACAGCGCAATATTGTAATTGTTTATCAGATTGGCAAAGATTACGGTTCCGCCGCTTTTGGTGGCAAGAATATTGATAGTTTCCGCTCCTTGGATATCCGCACAGTTTACGGATACATCAAAGGCTCCGTCCCCCTGGATTTTCTCGATACATTCAAGAGGCTTCAGAATATCCAGATAGTAGATTTGGTTAAACACCCTCTTAACCAAATCGTCGATTCTGCCCCCCTTAATAACCATCTCCGTTTTCTTGTCCAGGAGGCAAACTATCTCCGCATCTTCTCTTGCAACTTTTCTTATGGCATAGCCAAAGAGGAGGTTGGAAAGAAGGTTGTTTCCCACTATGAGGAACTTCTTCTTTCCCACTGCGGTACTGCTTATTCTGAAGATGGTTCCCGACTCGTTCAATATATACATGAGAAGATCAAGAGGAAGGTTCTCGGGCTTTCTGATAACGGGAACGTCCTTGGCCACAATGCAATAGCCTTCAACCTCTATCTGTCCGAAGGCTCTATCCACGGATATGATTCGGTCTATGTAAAGAGGGATTGATGTTAGGGATGCATTGCATATAACCTCTTCTCCCGGTTTGAAATTCTTCTTATTGGAATATCCCTCCCCGATTTCGCTTACTCGTCCCGCAAGAAGTCCTCCCGTATCCGTAACGGGATTATGAAGCTTGCCTCGGCGAATGACGATGTCCATGATCTTTTGTTTGATTCTTTCTTCGTTGTCGTTGGCCTCAAGGCATATTTCTTTGAAGCTGGTTATTTCAAGATGAACCCTGCTCACCTCTATCCGCATTTCGTCATGGTAAATATCCCTGCTATTATCCAATCTCCACGCTGATGTGGGAAGCACGTATTTGGGTTCTATTACCCTTTGGGTTCCATAGGAATTCAATTCTTTCATTTTCTTTTCCCTTTTCAAGCGAACCTAAATCGGTTCGTTTTCTTCTTGGTCTTAATATAGCCTATTGAAGGGGTTTTTACAATGAGAATTGGGTGGACAAAAAATATCCCCATAGTATAATCGAATTGCGATACTGAAAGGAGAATTAACATGGAAGAGAAAATCACATCCACCATTAGACTTAGAATGTCAGCAAAGGACGCTCACTATGGCGGCAATCTGGTAGACGGAGCCCATATGGTTCACCTCTTCGGAGACGTGGCCACAGAGCTTTTGATCAAATGCGACGGAGACGAGGGTCTCTTCTGTGCCTATGATAACGTGGAATTCCTTGCTCCCGTTTACGCAGGAGACTATATTGAAGCCTACGGAGAAATCACCAGCATCGGAAACACCTCCCGCAAGATGAGCTTTGAAGCGAGAAAGGTAATCGTTGCTCGACCCGACATCAGCGAATCCGCTGCAGATGTATTGGATGAGCCAATCGTAGTTTGCCGCGCAACAGGAACCTGCGTAGTTCCAAAGGAGTGCAAGAGGAAATAGCTCCCTAAAGATTCAATAAAAAACGTTCCCCAATGCCATAGCATCTCGGGGAACGTTTTTTATTTGCTTTTGTCTATTCTATTTACTCAGGCTTTCGATTTCCTTCTTCGTCAGCTTGCGATAGCCTCCTACCGCGAGACGACCCAGTTTAACATCTCCTATGGCCACTCTTTCCAGTTCCAGTACCGGAGTTCCTACAGCCTTGAACATCTTTCTCACCTGACGATAGCGGCCTTCGTGGATGGTTATCTTAACCTCAGTTTGCTTGGGTAATTCTCTCATCACCTCCACCTCTGCAGGTGATGTAACAAAGCCGCCTATATCTATTCCTTTCCTAAGTCTATTGAGTTTTCCCTCCGTAAGGAATCCGTTTATCTTGGCTATATAGGTTTTACCCTGGCCGTGCTTGGGATGAGCCACCTTCTGAGCCCAGTCCCCGTCGTTGGTCATAATGAGAAGACCCGTAGTATTATAGTCCAGCCTTCCAACCGGGAACAGCCTTCCCTCCACATCCGTAACCAGATCCATTACCGTGGGTCTGTCAAACTGATCCTTTATGGAGGTTATATAGCCAAGGGGCTTATTAAGAGCAAGATATACCTTCTCTTCAACAGGATTAATGACATTTCCGTTTACGCTGACCACGTCCCCTTCCTTCACATCATAGCCCGGTTCTTTAAGGGTGATGCCGTTAACCTTCACATTGCCGTTATTGATTAATTCGTCGGCTTTTCGACGGCTGCATATTCCCGCCTCTGCGATATATTTATTTATTCTCATACTTCCTCCGAGGTTTCTTCCTCCCAAAGGCTTCTCTCTGCCGCCATCATGATGGCACATTCCATTCTCTTCTTAAACAAATCACAGCCCTGCTTATAGACTCCGGTAATATCTCCCGTAGCGTGATATGAATTGGCTGCGCATCCTCCGCTGCAATATAGTCTTGCCCAGCAATCGTCGCATTCCTTCCGTGCATATACATTGCAAGCCTTGAACTTGTCCCGAATATCCACGGCTGTAATTCCATCAAAGATATTTCCCATGAGATAGTCCTTATCCCCAACAAATTGGTGGCAAGGATATAGGTCTCCCTGAGGAGTTACGGCAAAGTATTCCGTACCGGAACCGCATCCTACGATCCTCTTATAGATGCAAGGGCCGTGAGCTAAATCCAGCATATAGTGATAGAAGGTGAAGGGCTGCTTCCCCGGTTCATCCGAGCCTTCCCTCTCCCTCTTCAGCATTTCCTTTGCCAGAATCTCATACTGCCCCTTTACTATTTCCAAATCTTCAGCAGCAAGAGCGAATCTGCTCTCCGGATCCGTAACCACAGGCTCCATGGAAAGTTCCGTAAATCCCAGCTCCGTCATATGGAAAACATCATTAGTAAAATCGGGATTATAGTGAGTAAATGTACCTCTCATATAGTAATTGGTATTGGGCGAGTTAATCTCTTCGCCTCTCCCCGACACCGCCCCTCCGCAAGGCTTACCCATTCTCTCAGCCACCAGCTTCTGGAATTTGGGAACAATAATATCGTAGCTTCCCCGGCCTGTGGCGGTTATTCTCTCTCTATCGTGAATCTCCTTACGGCCATCCAGGGATAGCACCACATTATGGCATTCTTTGTTGGCGAATTCTATAACCTCATCATCTATTCCCATGCCGTTGGTTGTTAGAGTAAAGCGGAAATTCTTTCCCGTCTCCTGCTCCACCCTTCTGGCATAGGCCACGATTTCTTTCACCACATCAAAATTCAGAAGAGGCTCTCCCCCAAAGAAATCCACTTCCAGATTTCTATGGCTACCGGAGTTTTCTATCAAAAAATCGATTGCCCTCTTTCCCACCCCTGCACTCATCAAAGCACTGGGACCTTTGAACTTTCCTTGGCCGGCAAAGCAGTATGAACATGTGAGATCGCAGGCGTGGGCCACATGGAGGCAAAGGGCTTTGATGTCCGTTTTTCTTGCAGATGCAATCTCAGGACTCAGCCTAAACTCATCTTCCGTAAAGAGTTTATCTACCTCTTTTAGAGAGCGTACATCTTCATAGCATTCTTCCATATCCGAAGATGATAGGGGGCCTTCCGGAAGAATCTCATCTCCCCCTTCTCCATATTTCTTCAGCAGTTCATCAACTATCTCTTCCTTTGTTTTCTCACAAAAAAGACGGATGATGTCATAAGCCACATCATCCACCAAATGTACCGAACCGCTATAAACATCGATCACAATATTATGACCGTTAAGTTTATACTGATGAATCATTTAGGTTCTTTCCTTATTTTTTCTCGCAGGGCTGATTAGCAACGCCGCAGGAAGTCTTGCAAGCAGACTGACAGCTGGTCTGGCACTCGCCGCATCCGCCGTCCTTAAGGCTTTCTTTGAGATTTCTTGTTTCTATAGTTTTAATGCGTTTCATAATAATCACCTTTCTTTTTTTGCTGAAATAATCTTACTATCCCATGGGCCTTCTTGTCAAGAAAGGCCCATGGTTTCTCTTTAAAAAACAACTGAAAAGCAATTATACAAATACCTGTAATCAAATGCAATATAACATTGAAAAAGCCCTATTATTTGGTATACTGATTCCAATCTATTTTTGTCCATATATGAGGTGCCAAAATGAAATACGAGGCCATTGAGAAAAATGATAAACTGGGCAGAGAAATCATTATAAGGAGCGCAGAGGTAAAGGATGCTGCGGCTTTGATAAAATATATGGAAACCACCGCCACAGAAAGTCGCAATCTATTAAGAGAGCCCGGTGAGCGAGTCCCCTCTTTGGAGCAAGAAGAAGAATTCCTAAAAGGGAGGATGGAAGCGGAGCGAGAACTGATGCTGGTTGCCTATTATGACGATAAGCTCCTTGGGGCCTGCTCCTTAATGAGCCCGGGGCCTCAGCTAAGGTTTAAGCATCGCTGCATTATTGCCATCGCCCTCCTAAAGGAGAATTGGGGCCAAGGCATCGGCACTTTGATGTTGGAAACCCTTCTTGATGTTGCAAAAGAAGTGGGCTATGAGCAAGTGGAGCTGGAAGTGGTATCCACCAATGAAACAGCAAAGGCCCTATACGAAAAGATGGGCTTTGTTAAATACGGGGTTCTTCCCAACAATATGAAATACCAAGACGGCACCTATGCCGATACGGAATGGATGATGAAGAAACTCATCCCTTAAATAGAATCAAAAACAAACAAGAGACGGGATTAACCCGTCTCTTGCGACTTTGGTGGGCTACACAAGGATGATTTAGAACACTTATGTAAGATATCTTTCAACAAAGTCAGCGGCGGTGATTATCCCAATACCTTCATATTCCTTAATGTCCAGTAGGTCATCATCTCCGCTGACTATATATAAAGCCTTTGCATCTACAGCGCAATTGATGAATTTATCATCATCTGGATCACGACATACAGACACGCTAGTATGAGGCTCAATCAAAGTTA
>CAJOQI010000099.1 GCA_905236895.1 uncultured Peptostreptococcaceae bacterium
TAAGAAGGCCATCCATATACTCCATTATCCTGGTGGCACCGTTAATGCCAATAAGGAGAAGTCCCGTGGCCATGGGATCAAGGGTCCCCAGATGACCAATTCTTTTTACACCCAGGATTCTCCTAAGTATGGCAACAACATCAAAAGAAGTCATATTCTGAGGTTTATCAACAGGTATAATAATAGGCCTGTTTGGGTTCATCTATTCCACCTCGTGAATATTCTTCTCTATGGTTTCCCTTACCTTAATGATAGCGTCCTCTATGGTGATTCCCTTTAGAGTTGCCCCTGCAGCTCTAACATGTCCGCCGCCGCCCAATTGGCTGGCAATCTTGGAAACGTCTACATAGCGTTTTGATCTGAGGCTTAGGCTGATATTCCCGTCCCTCTTTTCTCTTAAGAAGGCAGCAACTTCCACACCTTTGATGGACCTTAACCTTCCAACGATATTCTCCGTTTCGCTATCCTGGGCTCCCGTTCTATCCAGATCCTCAAGGGTCACGTGACACATGGCCAAAATGCCGTCTTCTGACATAATCAGGTTATTCATGGCATAGGTTTCTATAAGCATCCTCTGGAAACGGTTGCTTTCGTAGATTTCCATATTCACATAGGCAGAGTCGATTCCCCAATCGAAGAGCTCCGCCGCAATGAAGAAAGACTTCTTCTGGGTATTGGAGTATTGGAAATTTCCCGTATCCGTAATCAAAGCGGCATAGAGGGCATTTCCCATTTCCGGATTTGGCTCTACGCCAAGTTCTTTTATGAGTTCAAAGGCAATCTGCCCTGTGGCAGCCTCGGTGGGATCCACATAATTATAGTCACAGGAAGGCTCCGAGGTAAGATGATGGTCTATGCATAGGCTGGTCTTTCCATAGGAAAACACATCCTTTCTCACTCCAAGTCTCGCAGGCTCGCCACAGTCCACAAGCATTGAAATATCAGCATTCTTAGCCTTTTCATCATCCGTGGTTACATAGCCCTTATCCATAAATGCCAGGTTGTCCGGAAGTTCCTCCGTATAATAAACAAAGGCATCCTTTCCCAAACTTCTTAAAGCAATGGCAAGGGCAACGGTTGATCCGAAGGCATCCCCATCCATATTCTCATGAGGATAGAGGCAAATACTATTTCCTGTCTTTAATGCTTCTGCAATTTCCTTTAAGCTATTGTTCTTCATTTTCCTTCAATCCCTTAATGACTTCTTCGATATGGGCACCGTAATCCATTGACTCATCGAATTTGAAGATGAGTTCAGGTACCCTTCTAATCTTTATTTCGCTGCCTATCTTTTTTCTCATAAGGCCGGAGGCGCTATTGAGACCTGCAAGAACTTCCTTCTTGCTTTCCTCTCTCTCCTCCTCTGTTTCTTTTTTACCCTCACCGGAAGAAGGCATAACAGTTACATAACAAGTAGCATAACTGCCGTCGGAGGTTACCTCGCAGTCGGTTACGCTCACAAGTCTGGATGTAATTCTGGGATCTTTGATGTCAAATAGCAACATGCTGCTTACTATTCTCTTAATTTCGCTTCCCAGTCTGTCCTTTCTAAATCCCTTAGCCATGGAATCATACCTTTCTCAAATCGCAGACAAGGTCGCCTCTCCCTTTGGAGATGCGACCCCGCCATAATTCTATTCTCTTGCCACTTCCACCATATGGAAGCATTCGATTATGTCTCCCTCTTTGATGTCATTATAGTTTTCAAGACCTATACCGCATTCGTAGCCCTGGTTAACTTCCTTTGCATCGTCCTTAAATCTCTTAAGGGAGCTGATCTTGCCCTCGTGAATAACGATACCGTCTCTAACCAGTCTAACTTCCGCGTTTCTAAGGACTCTGCCTTCGATAACATAGGCACCGCCTACGATACCAACATTTGGAACCTTGAAGGTATTTCTGATTTCAACCTTACCAAGGATTTCTTCCTTGAATTTGGGATCCAGCATACCCTTCATGGCGTTCTCCACATCATTAATGGCATCATAGATTACTCTATAGGTTCTGATTTCGATATTGTCTCTGTCAGCCATGGTCTGAACCGCAGTGCTTGGCCTTACGTTGAAACCGATGATGATGGCTCCCGAGGTTCCTGCCAGCATGATGTCGGACTCTGTAACGGTACCAACACCAGTATGGATGATATTAACCTTAACCTCGTCGTTGTTCAGTTTTTCAAGGGAGGATACCAAGGCACCGATTGAACCCTGAACGTCACCCTTGATGATCAGGTTAAGTTCCTTAACCTCACCTTCCTGAATCTGGCTGAAGAGTTTTTCAAGGGACATTGCCGAATTCTTGGCCAAAACTTCTTCTCTCAGTTTGGCCTTTCTGTTATCGGCGATTTCTCTTGCCACTCTGTCTTCCTTAACCGCATTGAATTCATCTCCCGCCTGAGGAACTTCCGTCAGACCCAGGATTTCAACAGCGGTTGCAGGGCCGGCCTTTTTGATGGTCTTGCCCTTAAAGTCTGTCATAAGTCTTATTCTACCTGCGCAGGTTCCGGCAACAACGCTTTGTCCGCTTTCAAGAGTACCATTGGTTACCAGCAAGGTAGCAACGGGGCCCTTGGCCTTATCAAGTCTGGCTTCGATAACGGAACCCATGGCAAGTCTGTCCGGATTGGCCTTAAGTTCCAGAACCTCAGCCTGAAGAAGAATCATCTCCAGAAGGTTTACGATTCCGTCGCCGGACTTGGCGGATACGGGAACGCTGATTACGTCGCCACCCCAATCTTCTACCAGGATGCCGTGTTCAGACAATTCCTGCTTAACTCTATCCGGATTTGCTCCCGGCTTATCCATCTTATTGATGGCAACGATTATTGGAACTCCCGCAGCCTTAGCGTGGCTGATTGACTCAATGGTTTGAGGCATTACGCCGTCGTCTGCGGCAACAACCAGAACCGCTATATCCGTTACATGGGCACCACGTGCACGCATGGCCGTAAAGGCTTCGTGACCCGGTGTATCCAAGAATACGATTTTTTGTCCGTTAATTGTAACCTCGGAAGCACCGATATGCTGGGTGATTCCGCCGGATTCGGATGCGGTTACATTGGTCTTTCTGATGGCATCCAAGAGGGATGTCTTACCGTGGTCAACGTGACCCATAACGGTGATAATTGGGGGACGTGGCTTAAGATCCTTTTCCTCGTCCTCAAAGAGTTCAAGTCCGCTTTCCTCAAGTTCTTCCTCAACCTTACCTATAACCACGCTGATTCCCAGGTCCTCAGCAAGAACCAAAACAGTATCCTCGTCGATATTCTGGTTGATATTGGCCATAATACCCAGCTTCATAAGAGTCATAATAACTCTGGATGTGGATACCTCGGTCTGCTCGCAGAAGCCCGCAACCGTAATGGGAACATTGATAACAAAGGTTCCCTCGGGAATGGGTTCAACTTCCACCTCGGGCTCGACCTCTACGGTCTTATACTTATTGTGTTTGTTTCTGGTTTGCTTCTCAAGGGACTTTCTTTCGAGTTTATCGAATTTGTTTCTGTCTCCCTTGTCCTTCCTATCGTAGGCTTTTTTCTTATCCCTATCCTTACCTGAATCCGATCTTCCTTCACCCTTCTGGATTCTCTCTCCTCTTTCGGATCTGGGAAGCTCAGGTCTTTCATTTCTATCAAAGCCTGGGCGTCCACTTCTCTGACCGCCTCTTGAATCACGGCTATCTCTTGAATCTCTGCTGTCTCTTGAGTCGCGGCTATCTCTGTCTCTACCAAAGCGGCTTTCTCTTCCATCTCTGGTATCTCTCGGCCTTCTCTCTTCTCCCTCGGCTCTTCTGGGAAGAGGTCTTTTCTCAGCAGGCTGCTCAACCTTTTTGGCAACAGGCTTTTCCTCCTTGGGAAGGTCTTCCTTCTTGGGAGCCTTCTGGAGAATCTTAACCTGGGGAAGTTCTTCCTGACGGTCAAGTTTGGTTGCGGCAGGCTTCTTCTCTTCAACCTTATCCTCAACCTTTGCTTCCTTTGGTTCGGGTTTTTCTTCCTTGGCTTCCGCTTTCTTTTCGGCTTTCTTTTCTTCTTTCTTCTCTTCAGCCTTTTCCTCGGGCTTTACCTCTTCAAGGACTTCAGTGGCCTTTTCTTCAGCCTCGGGTGCCGGTTCTTCCTTCTTTTCTTCGTCAAAGAAAGCGCTGTTAATAACAGCCCTTCCAATGGGAGGTCTTCTTCTGGTTACGGGCTTTCCATCCTGCTGTGCCTTGGGAGCAGCCTTACTGTCAGCCTTCGGTTCAGCCTTTGGATCGCCTCCTCCAATTTCCTTTCTTATGACTTCTACATCATTGTCAGACAGATTGCTTTGGGCTGCCTTTGCAGCGATTCCCAATTCGTTTGCAAGTGCCACGATTTCTGCTGACGTCTTATTCAGTTCCTTTGCCAGTTCATGCACTCTCATCGGCATCTGTCACCTCCCTTTCTGATTGAATTTGGTCAATCTCCTTGACGATACTTTCAGCAAAACCCTTATCCGTTATGGCGAAAAGCCCTTTATCCTGCTTTCCCACCGCCTCAGACAGTTCTTCCGCTTTGCCGTAAAGCCGCCATTCTATTTCATGCGATGTGCATTTCTGCACCATTTTCTCCTTGGTCTTTTCTCCCACATCCTCAGTGATTATCAGGAGTTTAATCTTATTTCTCCCTATCATCTGAAGACAGTTGTTGTATCCCGTCACCAGGTTTCTGGATCTGGCCGCAAGTCCCAGGAGTCCATTAATCTTGTTTTGCTGCATCTATTTCTCTTCTGATTCTATCCATGTCTTCCTGACGGATCTCCCCTTTAAGGGTTCTTCCGAAGGCTTTTTTCTTTATTGCCTTATCAAAGCATTCTCCGCTATTGCAGACATATGCTCCTCTTCCCTTGGCATCACCCTTTAAGTCCAGGTTCAGTTCACCTTGGTAAAGAGCTATTCTTATCAGCTCATCCTTGGGTTTGGATTCCATGCATCCCATGCACCTTCGCATAGGTTTATTATTCTTCAGCATTCTCTGCTTCCTCGGGGATTTCTTCAGCCTCGACCTCTTCTTCCAAAGTCTCTTCTGCTACAGTCTCTTCGACCTCAACCACATCTTCATACTCCTGGTAATCTTCCCCTTCGTAATCTCCCTCGTAGTCATCTCCGTAGTATTGGGACTGACTCTTGATGTCGATATTCCATCCGCTTACCTTTACCGCAAGCCTTACGTTCTGACCGGTCTTGCCTATAGCCAATGAAAGCTGATAATCGGGAACGATTGCAAGAGCACTCTTATTCTCTTCGTCTATGAATACTTCTTCAACCTTTGCGGGGCTCAAGACGTTTCTGATCAGTTCTTCGGGATCCTCGCTCCAAGCTATGATGTCGATTTTCTCACCATTCAGTTCTCTAACGATTTCCTGAACTCTGTTTCCTCTGCTTCCTACGCAGGACCCTACGGGATCCACGTTTTCAAACTCGGTCCAAACAGCAATCTTGCTTCTTGATCCGGCTTCTCTTGCGATTCCTTTGATTTCAACGGTTCCGTCCTGGATTTCGGGAACTTCCAGTTCAAAAAGTCCCTTTACAAGCCCGGGATGAGAACGGGAAAGATAGATCTGAGGACCCTTGGATGAACTCTTTACATCCATGATATAGACCTTAAGTCTGTCATTTACCTCGAATCTCTCTCTATCCACCTGCTCTCTCTGGGGAAGGATTCCCTCCGACTGTCCCAGGTCCACAAAGATGGATCTTCCGCTCTTACGCTGAACGATACCTGTTACTATTTCTCCTCTGCGGTCTTTGAAGTCTTCATAGATGATTCCTCTTTCCGCTTCTCTGATTTTCTGGACCACAACCTGCTTGGCGGTCTGAGCGGCGATTCTTCCAAAGTCCTCAGGTGTTACTTCGAATTCGATATATTGTCCGATTTGGAAGCGTGGGTCTACTTCGTGGGCTTCTTCCAAGCTAATCTGGGTGGAATCGTCCTCTACTTCTTCCACGATGTCCAGCCTTGAAAGAACCATTACATCTCCGTCCTCCGGATCGATTTCAACCCTAACATTGTTGGCATGACCAACATGCTTTCTGTAGGCAGAAACCAAAGCATCTTCCACAGTCTTCAGGAGCAGTTCTTTAGGTATATGCTTCTCTTTGGAAATACCTTCAAGCGCTTCTATAAAATCCTTGTTCATTTTGTGTTACCTCCAACACCTTTAACACTAGTTAATCTATCTCTCCCCAGCTGAAGGCCAGGTTTACCTTTGCGATTTCTTTTGATGTAAGGGTCTTCTCTTCACCCGAGGATGTTTCAAGGCATATATCCCCATCCTTATACTCCTTAAGGATACCCTCTATCTTCTTTTCTCCGTCTATAGCCTTATACAGGCTTACCTCAACCCTTTCTCCCATATATAGAGCAAATTGTTCAGGCTTTCTGATTACCCTGTCAAGGCCGGGAGAACTGACTTCCAGATAATAGTTTTGTTCTATTGGATCTTCCTTGTCCAAATAGTCCGA
>CAJOQI010000100.1 GCA_905236895.1 uncultured Peptostreptococcaceae bacterium
AGTCATACTCGCGAACCTCGGCAATACGTATCTTCTCATGGAAAGATGGCTTTGTACCCTCAAGCTCATTCAGAACCTCTTCATAGAGTTTCTCTCCGGGCCTTAGTCCCACTATCTCAATATCTATATCCTCATTGGGTCTAAAGCCCTTCATCTTAATGAGGTTTTCCGCCAGCTCGTAGATATTTACCGGCTTACCCATATCCAGAACAAATATTTCTCCCCCCTTGGCATATAGACTGGCCTGAAGGATAAGGGATACGGCTTCGGGTATGGTCATGAAGAATCTGGTTATCTCCCTATGGGTTACGGTAACGGGACCACCCGCTTCTATCTGCTTTAAGAAGAGCGGAATTACGGAGCCGTTGCTTCCCAGAACATTTCCGAATCTAACGGCGGAATACCTGGTGGTTGGGGATTTTCTGGCATAGATCTGAACGATCATCTCGCAGATACGCTTTGATGCTCCCATAATATTGGTGGGCCTTACCGCCTTATCCGTGGAAATGAGAACAAAGTCCTCCGCTCCGTATTTATCCGCCAACTTGGCCACGTTTAGGGTTCCAAGGCAATTGTTCTTAATGGCTTCGTTGGGAGACTTCTCCATAAGGGGTACGTGCTTATGGGCCGCAGCGTGGAAGACCACGTCCGGCTCATATTTCTGGAAGACCTTTTCTAGCCTATCCATATCCCTTACGGATCCTATTAGAACGGAAATATTGGCCTGAGGATAATGTCGTTTGATTTCCATCTCCAATTCATAGGCGTTATTCTCGTAAATATCAAAGATTATAAGCTTCTTGGGATCGTAAAGAACTATCTGTCTGCAGAGCTCGGAACCAATGGATCCTCCCCCTCCCGTAACCAAGATGGTTTTATTTGAAAGGAATTCCCTTATTCCGCTCTGGTCAACATTTACCGGATCTCTGCCAAGAAGATCCTCATAGCTAACAGGTCTCAGTTCTTTTATGATGGAAGCTGAAAGACTTCTTGTTACGGAAGGAAGTATTCTGACAGGTTTTCCCGTTCCCTGGCAGATTTCGATTATTTCCTTAAGTTCGTCTCTCGAGGCGGAAGGAATGGCTATGATGATTTCCGTAACTCCGTATTGTCTAATGCTTTTTTGGATGTCGTTTCTGTCTCCGACGATTGGGATTCCGTTTAGGTATTTGTTTTTCTTATTGGGATTATCGTCAATGGCACAGACCACCTTGGAGTGGGTTCCTGCCCTTTCATATTCTTTAATCAAAATATCGGCAGCGGATCCTGCTCCCACCACCATAACATAGTCTGTTATTTTTTCGTTTCTCTTTCCGTTTTTGATGTTTCTGATAAAGGAGATTCCGAATCTGGACATGATGAGAAGAATTCCCATCACGATGAAGTGCAATGGATAATAGCTTCTGGGCATGCTCTTCTCCATGAGAACATGGGATACCAGCACTATTCCCTCTATAACCAAGGCTGCCTTAAGGATATCAATGAATTCCTTCTGGCCAGCATATGTCCATACTCTATTGTATAGCTTGAAGAAGGCCATCACCAAAATGATGCCCACCACATAGAAAGCCGCACAGGAAAGAAATTTCTTGGTATAGAACATCATCTCACTGTCGTTTCCAAATATGTCGAACCTAAGACCCAAGGCAATCAAGGCCGAAATCAGCACGATTGCTATGTCAGCTACCCCTAAAACAATGTTTCTAAATTGTCTCTTACTAAATTGTTGCATGTAAAAAATCCCTTTCTGCACAAAGGTCATCTTATTTTACCATAATTGGGGATTTTAAGAAAGTGTTGGAATGTCTATTATCCCCTTTAATCCCGGCCACCCTTATGCTAAAATTATGGGGTATTATAGAGAGAATAATCATCATGGAAACACTATTACAAAAACCGTATAAACTAGGGATATTGGATTTGGTGAATTATATAGTTCTGTTCGCCTACTCTTTCCTTTTCATAATAATGCAGTCCGTCATATACAGAAATTATATGGACGAGGTAATAACTGCGGAATACCTCCTTGGTCTTGCCCTAACCGGCATAACCGTCTACCGTTTCTTTAAGTTAAGTAAAGAAGGACGTCTTGATTGGCTGAAGCTCCGATATGCGACATTTCTGTACTTCGCTGTGCGTATTGCAACGCTCCTTTTAATGGGGTTCGAAGCCAGCACCAGAAAGACCGGTTATTTTGAAGGGGTTTATCTTCTTGCCCTATCTGAACTTACCATAGATGTGAAACTGCTTAAGAAGTGGATCCTCCCTACTCTATTATCTGTTAATCTACTTCTAAACATAGTTAACCTGGGAACCCAGCTTTTCTTCGGAGTTGGCGACGAAAAACAGCCTTTAAGACATCTCCAGTTTTTTAAGGCCGTCAAAAAGAGTTTTTACAGATACCCCAATTTCTGGTATCACAATATCAATTATATAGGGATTTTTACTGCCTTCTGTCTTTTGGTGGCAATTTGTCTGGTCCATGAGCGAGGTAAACTGAACCAAAAGGAAAAGATACTATTTGGTGCCTATGTGGTATTTCAGGGATATCATATTTATGTTTCCCACAGCAGGGCCGCCACCTTGAGTTTTCTCATCTGTTTGATTGTCCTTGTGGTAAACGACAAGCTAAAGATTCATCCCAAGAAAGTCCTTCTTGGTTTCTTGGCTATTATGGTATCCTGCATTATCGCAATGATTGGGTTTATCGTGGCTCACGACAAGACCGGTCTACCCTATTACGAAGGAGATGTGCAGTACAATGAGCTAACGGATTTGGAGAAGACCATCAACAAAGCCAGCAGCAGCAGATACGCCATTTGGAAAAACAGCTATTATGTAATGAAGGATCCCAAATTCCTATTGTTTGGATCGGGAAATATTGAAAGAGAACACTACAATAGAGACGATTATAAGAAAGAAAGCTATGCGGAGATTACCGGAGATACCAGCGGTTTCGTCCCCAATACCTACGCTCATGACCATAACGGTTATTTTGCCATGTTAACCGTAACCGGTCTTCTTGGGGCAATCTTCTTTGGTATCACCATAAAGAAGCGGATAGATCATTCTTTGATTCTGGATAAGGGTCTATGGTATATTCTCTTCTGCTACGCAGCCACCTTAAACCAGTTTGAGGTGGTTACAATACTTCACAAGAGATCCATAACACTGATACTGATACTGATTCTGGCTGTCAGCACCTACGGAAAGGAAACAAAGGCCAATGCAGAATAATGAAATAGCAACAAAAATACCTGTTTTCTGTTACCACCGCGTAATAAGCGATTGGCATAAAATAAGATATGCCCTTGGCTGGACCAGATTTATAAGTGTGGGGTATTTTGATAAACAGATGAAATATATTGCGGAAAATGGCTATCGAACCATTTCCTGCGATGAGATCTATGATTGGTATAAGGGGAATCTTGAGCTACCAAAGAAAACCGTTATGCTCACCTTTGACGACGCTTTTTACGAAGTATATTATAAGGCCCTCCCTATTCTGAAGAAATACGATCTCAAAGCTACCATCTTTACCGTAGGTAAGAATATTAAGCCTACCACAAGCCCTGAACTTCCAAATCTCAGCAAGCATTTTATCGGTCAGGATGTGATGGATGAAATAGCCGAAACCTACCCAAACGTGGAGTTTCAGGGGCACACCTATGGTCTCCATAGGAAGTATGACGAGGTTCATTTGGCAAAGACCAAATCCCTGGAAGATATTAAGAAGGACTATAAGAAGATGGATAAGATGGGCTTTACCTACAGCGCCCATCCCTACGGTTATTTCAACGAAAAAATGGCAGAGGCCATAAGGGAATCAAATGTTAAAATGGCTTTTGCCTATGACTTCCCTGCCTATGCCACAAAAGAAGACGATATATATAATATATCCCGGATAAAAATATCCGGGAATATCCTGATGAAAAACTTTATTAGATATTTGGAGCAAGACGAAATAGACAAACTCTGGTACGAGCCTCCAATTCATCTTTAGGCTATTTGAATCTATCGATTATTCGAAGAAGCCCTTAATAGTCTCGATAATGTAATCCACCTCTTCCTCTTTTAATTCAGGGAAGACGGGTAAACAAACGGACTGATTGCAGGCCTGCTCAGCATTGGGCAGGTCTCCTTCTTTATATCCCAGATCATTATAGGCCTTCTGGAGATGAAGTGGCACGGGATAGAAGGCTCCAACCCCTACTCCCTTATCCGAGAGATAGTTGATCATCTCCTCTTTTTTCTCCGTCAATATGGCAAACTGATGCCAGCAGGAAATGCTGTCAGCGGTATCGGAAGCCGGAAGCTTGATCGGGAGACCTTTCATTCCATCGATATATCTGCCGGCTATTGAAGCTCTGTTATAATTATAATCATTAAGATGGTTGAGTTTGATATTAAGGATGGCAGCTTGAACGCTATCCAATCTGGAATTTCCACCTATCAAATAATTATAGTATTTATAGGGGTCGTAAAGGTCCGTGGCCTTTTCAGATAGTTCCACAAACTCCTCGTCTATCTTTCCCAATGCCTTTGCTGCATCAAAGCCGTTCTTGCCTCCTGCGTGAACTTTAAGGGCTCTGCAAATGGTAGCAATATTATCATCGTTGGTTGTAATCATTCCACCGTCGCCGTAGGCTCCGAGATTCTTTGTTGGATAGAAGGAAAATGCGGTGGCACCGGCAAGTCCACCTATTCTCTTTCCCTTATACTCGCTTCCGATGGCTTGGCAAGCGTCATCAATTACCACAAGATTATTCTCTTCGGCAATTTTGTTTATCTCATCCATATCTGCCGGCTTTCCAAAAATATGTACGGGAAGAATTGCTTTGGTCTTATCCGTTATCTTCTCTCTAATGGAAGCAGGATCTATATTAAGATCCTCCAATCGAATATCCGCAAATACAGGTGTTGCTCCAACAGCACTTATGGACTCGGGACTTGCGAAGAAGGAAAAGGCAGATGTAATCACTTCATCCCCCGGGCCAATTCCATAGGCCTTTAAGGCTATCTGAAGAGCATC
>CAJOQI010000101.1 GCA_905236895.1 uncultured Peptostreptococcaceae bacterium
ACTGGGGTGAACCAACATACACATGGAGCGAAGACTACAGCACAGTAACCGCCAAGCGTGTATGCAAGAACGACGACAGTCATTATGAAGAAGAAACAGTTGATGCAACCTCCAAGGTAACCAAGGAACCAAGCTGCGAAGAAAACGGAGAGATCCTCTACACCACTGCAGACTTTGAGAACAAGGCCTTTAAGGCTCAGGAACAAAGCATAGAGACAGCAGCCATCGGTCACGAATGGAGTCCATGGGAAGTTTTGACAGATCCAACAAGTGCGGATCCCGGAAAGAAGATTCGTCAGTGCCTGCATGATCCAACACATACAGAGTCTTCCGTAGTGCTCATCCCCGGCGAGAAGGTTGTAAACATTACCTACAACCCGAACGGCGGAGTAATAAGAGGTTCTGAAGAAACTTTGGTGATTCAGTACAACGAAGGCGATATCGTAACCATACCCGAAGCGCCTGAACGCGAAGGATACAAATTCCTCTACTGGAAGGGTTCCGAACATCAGCCCGGAGACAAATACGTTGTTGGCGTAGACCACGAGTTCATCGCTCAGTGGGAGAAGATAAACGAGGAAGAGCCGGTAGCACCCGCAGCACCGGAAGAACCAAAGTCACCGGAAAAACCCGTGACGCCATCCAGCGAGGGAGTAAAGACCGGCGACGCATCTACCCCAACCTTCTGGGCAATCATTCTGGTCCTCTGTGGCATCCTGGTTATACTCATGGTGGATATGGGAAGATGCAATCTTAGAAGAACTAATAGCCGCAGGAAATTTTAATCAGTCAAACAGTAATACACTTACCTAATAAAGAAGGAGCCTCGTAAATAAGTGAGGTGACCCCCAAAAGTTAGACTTTTGGGGGTCAGTTCAAATCCCGAGGCTCCTTCTTTCCATACAAAATATTACCACCTCATAATGTAAATGTGCTATAATACACTCTGCCCATGAGGAGCAATACGGACCAGTAGCTCAGGGGATAGAGCGTCGGTTTCCTAAACCGTGCGTCGGGTGTTCGAATCGCCTCTGGTCCACCAAAAACCTGCAATTCCGGTGATTGCAGGTTTTTTATTTGTCTAAAACCACCGTTCAACCTTCCACGCAGCCCAAATGTTGCCCAGCAACATTACGCGCCAATTATGCAACCGCAGTTAACAGAATCCGCCGAAAGATGTGCACTTTGGTTGGTAGATTGGCACGCAACCAAAGATTACAATTATCATATAAATCATATTTATCATAATTATCGGAACGGAACCATTATGAGCATCGTAGAAGTAAAAACCTTGAGAAAGGAATACCCCTCCTTCACCATTAAGGATATTTCCTTTTCCATAGAAGAAGGGCGCATCACCGGATTCATTGGACGGAACGGCGCGGGAAAAACCACCACCATCAAAGCCATGCTAAACCTACTCCATCCCGACGGCGGAGAAGTTGACTATTTCGGCCTTCCCTTGGTTTCCCATGAATCGGAAATAAAAAAGAGAATCGGCTATTCCAGCGGCACCGTCAGCTGGTATCCCAAGAAGAAGGTCAAGGACATAGTCTCCATAATCAAACTCTTTTACGAAAGCTGGGACGAGGAATCATACCGCCGGTACCTACGCCTCTTTTCCCTGGATGAAAACAAAACTCCCTCTGAGCTTTCCGAGGGTATGAAGGTGAAGTTTAACCTTCTCCTTGCCCTATCCCACGGGGCGGAGGTTTTGATTCTGGATGAACCCACCAGCGGGCTGGATCCCTTCTCCCGCGACGAGCTATTAGAGGTTTTCGCAGAGCTAAAATCCCACGGCGTCGCCATATTCTTTTCCACACATATTACCTCGGACCTGGAAAAGTGTGCGGACGACATTGTCTATATATCAAAAGGCGAAATCATATTCGCCGGATCCAAAAAAGAGTTTATCAAAACCCATTCCCAAAAAGATGAAACCTTTGAAGAAACCATATTAAGAATGGAAAGGGGTGGATTAAATGACTAATATTCTCCGTAAAGAGATGAAGCTTAGTGCTTCCCCTCTTACATACATCTTCATACTCTTTGGGCTCATGTTTTTCATCCCCGGATATCCAATTCTCTGCGGCGCTTTCTTCGTGACCCTGGGACTTTTTCACAGCTTTCAGTATGCCAGAGAAGCGAGGGACCTGGAGTTCTCTTCCCTCCTGCCTATAGACAAAGCCACCATAGTAAAGGGCAAATACCTCTTTGTCATTTTTATCGAACTATGCGGCTTTATCATCATGCTAATGGCAACCCTTATTCGCATGACCGCCCTGGCCAACTCAACCATCTACAGAGAGAATGCTTTGATGAATGCAAACCTCTTCGCCCTCGGCGCCGCTTTAATCGCCTTCGGCATATTCAATACCGTATTTCTGGGCGGGTTCTTCAAGACAGCATATAATCTGGGGAAGCCCTTCATCACATACATCATCGCGGTCTTCTTCTTTATCGGTCTTGCGGAGGCACTTCACTATTTCCCCGGGCTTGAGATAGTCAATTCCTTTGGTTTTGATAATCTTGGTTTTCAGATTATAATGCTCTTGGTAGGTCTTGGGCTCTTCACCCTTATGACCTTCCTCTCCTGCAAAGGATCCTGCATGAATCTGGAAAGAATAGATCTTTAATCCCCGAAAAACGGAGGTAAATCAATGCTAAAAGACAATCTGATAATGCTTAGAAATATTCGCGGTCTTTCCCAGGAGGAAGTGGCAGAGGCCGTGGGCATTTCAAGGCAAGCATACGGAAAATGGGAAAGCGGATTAACCATTCCCGATATAGAGAAATGCCATCTCCTGGCAAAGCGCTACGGCGTCTCCATTGACAGCCTAATCAAAGAAGAAGCGATTGATGGTCTGGGGCCCATCCCCCCTGCTCCCATAGGAAAAAGTATCTGGGGCACCGTCACCGTAAACGACAGAGGCCAGATTGTCATTCCCAAGGGCGCTCGGGATAGATTCGGTATCAAAAGCGGAAGCCAGCTGATTATATGCGGCGACGAAATCGGAATCGCCCTTATTCCCATGGACACTTTCGAAGAGGAGCTGGGGAAGATAATGAAGATGGCCTATCGAGATGCCGATAAACAAAGCGAATAACAAGCGTTGACAATAAAGAAAAACCATAGAAAAGAAAAACCTGCTAAAAACAGGGTTTTGGGCTGTATTTAATCATAAAAAGCCTAATTTCCCCATCAAAAAAGCTTTTCAAGTTATCATACTTCTGTACGATACCTTTTTTCTCATCTATATGCTAATATTTCTATCAGAATAGCATTCGAGAAAGAAAGGACAAGAAAGATGTTAAAAAGAGTTGGATCACTGGCTTTAGCCATACTGCTTATCGGCGTATTTGTTTTCAGTGCTTTTGCTACTGAAGTTAGTGCCGATTCAGTCACGGGTCTTGTTAAGGAGAATGGCAAATGGATCTTCGTTAGAAACGGAAAATTCGACTCCTCCTTCACGGGAATGGTTCAATGCCCCGCCAACGGCAAATGGTTCTATGTTAAGAACGGAGTTTTTGATAAGACATTTACAGGCATAGCAAAATCCGTTGCCAACGGCAAGTGGTACTATATCAACAAAGGACAATACGATAAGAGCTTTACCGGTCTTATTCAGCAAGGATCCAAATGGTATGCCGTAAAGAACGGCGCCTTTGCTTCCACTTTCACAGGCGTTGCCAAGAACCACGCCAACGGCAAATGGTATTATGTTAAAAACGGCGTATACGACAAAAACTATACCGGTCTTGCCAAGTCCATAACCAACGGCAGATGGTTCTATGTATACAGAGGAAAACTCAACTGGGATTATACCGGTTTCTGCGAATACAAGGGCAATTGGTTCTATGTAATCAAGGGCGAAATGTGCAGCAATTACACCGGCTTCGTAAAGAGCAACGGCGTAAGCTATGCAGTAGTTAACGGTAAGGTAAACGACAGCTATATTGGCCTTATGAAGGATACCAAGGGCAAGCTCTATTATGTATCCGGCGGTGCTTATGACAGAGATTTCACCGGTGTTGCCAAGTATTCCGAAGACGGTAAACTCTATTATGTTGAAAACGGTAAAGCCCAGACTGACTTCTCCGGAACAAAGACAATCAGTGGCAAAACCTATAAGGTTACCAATGGTGTAGCAAAGCTTATGGACTTCCTTAAGGTTACGAATTATTCCGTAACAAAGGCCTCCGACGGAACAACGTCCGTCGATGTAACCTTTAAGAATATTTCCGGAGACTCCATGGGATGCCCCACTGTCAATATCCTTCTCTACGATAAGAACAAGAAGGAAATCGGCAGCGAAAAGCTTCAGGCTATGATTACCCTTGTTCCCGGACAGGCTATAACCATTACAAAGGACATTACCGATCGAGTATCTGACGGAGCTTGCTACTTCTCCGTAGAAAAGAATGGTTGGGCTGAAAAGGCAAGCACAATAAGATTCAGTGTTGGCTCTGCTCCTTCATATGTGGCTCTAACAAAGAGCATGAGCAAAACCGTAGAGGCTGCCACCAAGTCGGTATCTCTTTCCAGAGATACATCCGTATCCTTCGGTGTAAACCCCAAGGTTAAGCTGAGCAACCTCACTCTTAAGACAAATGGTAAGTATCTGGAAACCAGCCTCAATGTAACCAACAATACAGGCAAAACAATTACGAATTTCTATATCTATGCCGCAATGTTGGATGCAAACGGCAACGTAATAGATTGGTCCAGATTCCCATACGGAGGCACAACCATCAAGGCAGGAGCTACCGCTACCATTAGGACCAATCCTCAAAAGAAGGAAAGCCAGATAGCCTACTTCAACGTAAGCTACTATAAATACACAATCGGCAGCACCACTTACGAAGGTTATCTCCCCGTAGTTACAAAGGCTGCCAAGAAACAGTAAATTATTCGGAGCAAGTATTGAAGGATAGAGATTATATAGTCCGTGGTACTGCGGCAAACAATATGATCAGAGCCTTCGCGGTGGATTGCACCGCTTCAGCGGAGGAAGCTCGGGGGAGGCATAATGCCTCCCCCGTTGTTGCTGCTGCCCTGGACAGACTTTTGGCAGCAGGGGCAATGATGGGTTCCTCCATGAAGGGCGAAGATGATCTGCTGACTTTGATGATAAGATGCGAGGGTCCCATTCAAGGCCTTACGGTAACGGCTGACAGCCACGGGAACATCAAAGGCTATCCCCTGGTTCCCGACGTGGAGCTGCCGCCCAAATACCCGGGCAAGCTGGATGTGGGTGGAGCCATCTTCCCCGGAACTTTGACGGTCATCATGGACCTTGGCCTTAAGGAACCCTATTCCGGCCAGATTGAACTCCAAAGCGGCGAAATCGGCGAAGACCTGGCCTATTATTTCACCGCATCGGAGCAGACCCCTTCCGCCGTCGGCCTTGGGGTCATGATAGACAAGGATTTAAGCGTGAAGCACGCGGGAGGCTTTATCATCCAACTTATGCCGGACGCAACTGAGGAAGTAATATCCTCTCTGGAGGAAAAGCTTCAGCATACGGAACACGTAACCACCATGCTTGATAAAGGCTTTACTCCGGAGGACATCCTGGAATCCCTATTGGGAGATCTGGGATTCAAAAAGACGGAGACCCTTCCCCTTCGCTTCTACTGCAACTGCAGCAAAGACCGCATCTCAGGTGCTTTGGCAACCCTCCAAGATTCGGACCTTCAGGAGATGATCGACGACGGCGAAGAGATAGAGGTTAAATGTCATTTCTGCAATTCAGCATATAATTTCACTACGGAAGAACTGACGGAGATTTTGGCCGGTCGAAAGAAAAATGAATGAATAAAAGAGCCCTCAAGGGCTCTTTTATACTACAGATTCTTAATGGTGCCAATGAACACGGGAATTCCCAGCTTCAGGTCCACAATCATATATATAAAGGGTCTGTCCAGATATACCTCTTCAGGCTTATCTTCGAATTCTATGGCCGTTTCTTCAACCATTTCCACTATGGTGGCGGCGCCGGCCTTTGTTCCCTTCTCATCCACTTCTATATATGTGTCGTGAAAGATATTTCCAATATAGATATTTCCGTTGGATGATGTGCCCAGTTTGCTAAAGTCCGCATTGTCGCTATCAAATGGGGTTTCCACTCCCAACTTCTTAAAGGCCCCAACCAAGGACAGAGAGCTTTCTTCGCTGAATTTGGGGATGGAATAGTTTACCCTCTTGTATGATGGATTCTTAATCATATTTTGAAGTGCCTCACCGTCCATGGACTCAATATATTCATCCACCGTTACTCCTTCCTTGGGAAGAAGGGCGGCAAAACCGTATTCCCAGCCATAATAGTATTTAATGAAACCCTTTGCTTTTTCGTCTTCCAGGTAATCCCCTTCTTCGTCGTACATGAAGGAGATGCCTTCTGTATCGCCATTTTCTCCGTGGAAGACTCCCTCATGAACCTGGTATTCTCCAAAGGGCGAAACCCAATTTCCTTCAAAGGATAGGGCGTTAATCAGATACATAACAGCTTCATCGGGAAGTTCCTTAAGCATATCCTTAATCATGCCTGCTGTATTGTCTTCAATCCACTTATTGATCTGCTGTCTGGTTTCTTCGTTAAACCGGGTCTTCACTATTCCCGCATCATAATAGGTTCCGTTGGTTTTAAGAAAATCCTTCTCTATTTGGAGGCTTTCGTCATCCTTGAACCAAATGGAATTGGCAATATGGAGTTCCCCCTGGGTGCCCCCTTCTTTTTCAAGCCATTCCTTCTTGGTAGCCATCTTATTAAGATAGGCCCTCAGGAAGCGATTCAAATCATCCTGCTTCTCATCCCAGATATCTCCCACACCTGTAGAGCTGGTTCCGCAGGTGGTCACTCCTGCCTCTCCCTCCGTCAAAGCGTCCAAAAGCTGATACTGACTCTCTCCCTTTGCTCCATTGGTAGTCATGGCAAGAGCATAGATTACGGAGAGGGGGGAAATCAAAACATTGTCCTCGCTATTGCAGGCTTTAATGAGGGATGCGGAGAATTTGGCAAGATACCGGCTACCCTGCCCATCCAAGTCCTTGGTCATCTCTTCCTGAGACATGCTTATATCCACATCTATATCCTTCATCAAATCCCCTTCAAGAGAGGCCTGATTTCCGCTATTTCCGGCGCTGCAGCTCCAAAAGGAGAATATCATTATTCCTATTAAAAGTATGGTGCTTAGCTTTCTCATTTTCCTAATCCTCCTACCTATATACTACCACTTTTTTCCCTCAGGTCACATTAGTTGAATTATTAACAATCTGCTTGACAGAGGGATTTTTGTGTTATAATAGGAAAAGCGACAGCGCCCCGCTGAAAGCGGTATATTTATATTAAGAAAGGAAACGAAGATGAATCTACTTAGCTTGTTAATGAAAACAATGATTACCGACGACTCCGTAGCCTCCCTGGCAAAGAAGACAGGTGGCTCCAAGTCACAGATGACCAAACTGCTTGTATTGGCTCTGCCTTTGATCATTAAGGCTTTGACCAAGAACGCCTCTTCACAGAGCGGAGCATCCTCCCTGTTGGGAGCTCTTACACAGCACAACAACACCAATACCATCGCAAGCCAGATTGCAAATGCCAATCAGCAGGATGGTAGTGCTATTCTGGGCCACATTTTCGGAAACAATATGTCTTCCGTAACCAACGGCCTTGCTCAGCAGACAGGTCTCACAGGAACGCAGGTTAACACAGGACTTAGCAGCCTTGCTCCTGCAGTTCTCAGCGGACTTTCCGCAGCTACCAATGCTACATCCGGCAATTCCGGTGCTGTTGATCTCACAAGCCTGCTCAATACCTTTGCAGGACAGCAGACACAGCAGAACACCACAACCAGCCTGCTTTCCAGCCTTATGGGTGGCGGACAGACTCAGCAGCAGTCCAGTGGCGGACTTCTCTCCAGCCTCTTCGGTGGCGGACAGACTCAGCAGCAGCAGTCCAGCGCTCTTAACCCCGTAAGCCTGCTCAGCAGCATGATGGGTGGCAATACATCCAGCGCAAACACAACCTCCAGCCTCCTTGGTTCACTCCTTGGAAGAAGCACAGAGGCAGGTCTTTCAAACATCCTGGATGATGACGATGACGACGAAGATAACTTCAACGGAACAGCACTTCTTAACACTTTGATGAATCTGAAGGGTTAAAATGAAAAAAGAATATCGTGACTATGTAGCCAAGCAATTGGAGAATGTTCTCTCTATCGATAGCCCCACGGGCTATACGGATGAGGTGCAGAAATATATAGCCGATGAACTTAAAAAGCTGGGGTATAAGCCCCAGCTTTTGAATAAGGGCGGAGTTTTCTGCTCCATCGGCGGCAAGAAAGACCATCCCCTAACCTTCTTGGCTCACGCCGACACTCTCTGCGCAGTGGTTCGGCATATTAAACCAAACGGCCATCTGGCCATTTCCAATATCAGCTTCCATCCCGGTCAGATCGAAACGGAAAACGTCCGTGTAATTTCCCGATTCGACGGTATCTACGAGGGCACCATACAGTTGGAAAACCCCTCCGTTCACGTTAATCCCGATGTGGATCAAAAGCGTGAAATCGAAAAGAATATGGAAGTTGTTCTGGACGAAAAAGTCTATTCCAAGGAAGACGTGGAGAAGTTGGGAATCTGCTCCGGCGACGTAATCGCCCTGGAGCCTCGCTTCAGAATTACCAAGAATGGCTATATTAAGAGCCGCTTCCTGGACGACAAAGCTTCCGTAGCCATCCTCCTTGCCTTCGCCAAATATGTGAAGGAAGAAAAGGTTAAACTTCCCCGCAGGGTGGATCTCCTCTTCACCGTTTACGAAGAAATCGGCCACGGCGGAGCTTGCGGAATCCCTGAGGATGCGGTTGAAATTATCGCCGTGGATATGGGCTGCGTTGGAACGGACCTTGACTGCACCGAAGAAATGGTCTCAATCTGCGCCAAGGATTCCAGCGGCGTCTATAACCATCACGTGGTGGACAATCTGATTCGTGCAGCAAAGGAAGCAAAGCTGAACTACGCAATCGACATCTATCCTCGCTACGGCAGCGACGCTTCAGCCGCTCTACGTACAGGTTATGATGTTAGAGCAGGTCTTATCGGCCCCGGCGTCTTTGCCTCCCACGGCTATGAAAGAAGCCATCTGGACGGTATCGCCGCAACCTTCGACTTGATGGTATCCTATCTTAAAAAGGATCGATTCGACGACTAAGGGAGGCATCGTATAAGCATTAAAAAAGGCCTTTCCGGCCTTTTTTTCGTATCTTAATACTTCGACAAAATGCTCACTCCGTCTATGCTCCCTATACCTGTGCCTCCAAAGCCTTGTCCAACACCGCCTTTACGGAGGCTTTGATGCTGTCATAGTTCTGGATGGGACTGGCCTCATAGGCTTTCTCCTCACCGATATACATGGTGGGAACATAGTAATAGTTGTATTTGGCTATTTCTGCGGCGTTTTGGTTCTCCTCCAGCCTTTCTATTTCAACCTTTCCGTATTCCGGATTCTCCGAAATCAATTCTTCAATGGCCTTCTCCGCCTTCTTGCAATATGGACAACCCTTAAGATAAAACAGTTTGATCTTTCCCACGGTTTCTCCTCCTTTGATACTTTTATGTTCAGTACTGTTTATATGTTCTATTCCTTTTTTCTCTTCAATCTTATGATTCTTATCGCTATCAGAGTTCATAATCATTGAGAATAGCAGCCCCGCAAATCCGAAGTACAGAACCGAATTAATTGGACTTGCAGTAATTGGACAGGCTCCCGAACTGCATCCTATGGTTCGGTGAATGATTAATCCAACCACCATTCCGGCCATGATATATAGGGCGGGGCCAATAAGTTTCCTTGTCTTTCTATTCATAAGAAGAACCTCACTAATCTTTTTCACCATAATAGTTCTTCTTCATTTGCTTTTCCGTGACCAAATCACCAATCAGCCGGCTTTGATCTCCCTCTTCTTCACCTTCAGATTATAGTATAGCAGCATTATTATTCCGCAGCTTATCCATCCTACCGGATAGCCGAAGGCCACCGTAACCGGGGTATTGGCAATGAACCTGGTCATGATAAAGAGATATATTTGCCTTAATCCCACGAAGGTTGAAAGCATTATTATCATGGGACCTGTGGAGTCTCCTCTTCCGCGGATGGCCCCTGCCAGGGTATGGTTGATGCTATTTGCAATCAGGAAAAACGTATTGGTTCTTACGAACAAAGCGCCGTATTTAATAACCTCTTGATCCTTTGTAAATATTGAATTTGCAGGCTCTGCGAAGATTACAAGAAGTGACCCCACGGTAAATACCACCCCGAAGGCTACAGCCACAGCAGTAAAGGTTCCTTTGTTGGCCCTCTTTACATCCCCCGCTCCCATATTCTGGCTGACAAAGGTGGTGGCGGAGTGCTGCATGCTGCTCATGGGCAGAAAGATGAACTGATCCAGCTTGTTATAGCAGCTCCAGCCGGCCATGACGGAGGATCCGAAATAGTTTACATAGGCCTGAACAAAGGCATTGGAAAAAGAGGTCAAAGTTGCCTGGATTGCAGCCGGAAGTCCCACCCTGAAGACCTGCTTAAGAATATCCCTATCCGCCTTTAGATCGTTTAACGTAAGTCTGTAGATTTCTTTGGTTTTTATCAGAAGCAGAATAACCAAAAACGCCGATATAAACTGGGCGATTACGGTGGCAATGGCCACTCCGAATACCCCCAGTTTAAGGCCGATTACAAAGAAAAGGTCCAGCACAATATTTACCACGCTGGTCAGAATAAGAAAATACAGGGGCCTCTTGGTATCACCCACCGCCCTCAGTATTCCGCTGGCCATATTGTAGATCATCAGTCCCGAAATACCTGCCATATAAGTCCTTAAATAGACTGTTGCATCGGGCATAACATCCTCGGGAGTGGCCATAAACTTAAGCATGGGCACTACGAACAAAACCCCGAAAACCGTGAAAAATACACAAAGTCCAAGGGTCATTACCGCAGTGGTCTCTATGGCTCTGTGGAGCCTGTCCCTATCCTTTGCTCCGAAGCTATTTCCTATTACAACCGTGGCTCCTATAGATAGTCCGTTGAAGAAAAAGACCACCATATTGGTCATCATATTGGTTGATCCCACCGCCGCCAGGGCTTCTTTTCCAACAAAATTTCCCACCACAATGGTATCAACCATATTGTAAAGCAACTGAAATATATTCCCCAGCAAAAGGGGCATGGCAAAAAACACCAGCTGCTTCAATATGGGACCTTGGGTCATGTCTCTGGTGGCGGTTTTACTCAAGACTATTCCTCATCATCATCCAAGATTTCAAGCCAGGTAACCATTCTGTCGAATTCCCTGTCCTCTTCTTCTTGTTTACGTTTCTTTTCCAGTTTTTTTCTTTCTTTGGGGCTTAAAGGTTCAGCAGTTTTTTCTTTTTTCTTCTTAAACATGACTCCCCCCCTTAATAGGTAGATGATACAACTCCATTTTCCACCTTTGGACCTGAAATAGCAAGGGAAATATGCCCTTTCCAAAAAACATCTCCTTGTGGCTACATCAAGCCAACTATGATATAATTATAACAAGTATGCTTTCTTATATTTAATGGCATCTATTCAGATGCGGGAGATTATAATGGATCAAATTATTCTTGTTGTGGACGACGATGTAACCAGTCTTAAACTGGCCACGGGTATTTTGGACAAAGAATATCGTGTCGCCGCCGCCACCAGCGGTCCTATGACCTTTAAGTATCTTGAAAAGAACAGACCCAATCTTATTTTACTTGATATTAATATGCCTGATATGAACGGCTTTGAGGTGATGGATAAGCTTCAGGAGAATCCTGACTATGCCAAGATTCCCGTAATCTTCCTAACCGCCTCCCAGGGGCCTCAGATTGAAGCCGAATGTCTTCAGGCCGGGGGTGTTGATTTTGTCAGCAAGCCCTATGTCCCCATGGTTCTTAAAAGCAGGGTTCAGCGAATATTGGAACTCTACGAATACAGAGACCAACTGGAATCCATTAACGAGGAAGAAACCCGCAAGTCCCTTGAAAAAAGCATGAGAATCAGCGGCATTCAGGATGCGGTTATTATCGGCATGGCCAACCTCATAGAGGAAAGAGACAATAATACGGGCTATCACGTAAAAAACACCCAGGTCTATGTAAAGATGATTTGCGAGGCATTGCACGACAGAGGCCTTTATACGGATTTGCTCACTCCTCGCTTCCAGGACATGCTTATTAAATCCGCCCCTCTTCATGACGTGGGCAAGATCAAAATAACCGACCTTATCCTACAGAAGCCGGGCAAGCTCAGCACCGAAGAATATAAAATCATTCAGAACCATACCCGCTATGGTGCCGATATTATAGATAATATCCTTGGCGGAGTCGAAGACCCCGATTATCTGGAGGTTGCAAGAGATGTGGCCCTCTACCACCACGAAAGATGGGATGGAAACGGCTATCCCGAAGGCCTTAGGGGCGAAGAGATTCCCCTTGGTGCTCGTATCATGGCTCTTGCCGATGTCTTTGATGCTCTCTATGCCGACAGAGTCTATAGAGCGGGCATCAGGCCCTTGGAAAAGGTTCTTTCAATAATGGAAGACTCCGCAGGCACCCAGTTCGACCCAATTCTTATGGAAGTTTTCCTAAGTCTAAAAGATCAGTTACAGTCCTATGTTGAGAAAGAGGATGCCTATGAATAGTCATCTTGAAAGCAGACAACGTAGAAGAGAATTGGTAATCACCGTATCCTACTCTTTCTTCTCCGTTTTCATGATTATAGTTAGCGCCATCCAAAATTGGCCTATCTTCTATATTCCATTGATTGCCGGAGAAATAGCTTTGGTATGGTGGAACTATATCAAACAGCTTCAAAATTACTCTTTCCGTGCATTCCTGGTCTCCTTCATGACCTCCCTCAATGTATTTCTCTACGGAATTCAGGGAGAGAATTTTAATGTGCTTATTCCAACCCTCTGCGTGGAATTCGTCCTTCTTTCCCTTTACGAAATAACCAGAATCATGGACATTGCCATATTCAAGAATGCCCTTCTTTTAGCCTATCACTTTTTCATCAAGCACTCCTTCATCATTCCGGACGATACAACCCAGAAAAACAGAATGCTCCTGCAGATCGTTTCCCTGGTAATATTGACCATCCTTTGTCTCTATAGAATTCGTCACCACGTTCAGGAAGAGACGGATGCCATAATGCTTGAGAATCAGGTTCACAGGGAGCAAAAGATAAAGGACGACTTTATGGCAAATACCTCCCACGAACTCCGTACTCCCGTTAATACAATCGCAGGCATGTGCGAGATTCTTCTTCAAAAGAGTCTCCCCGACGACATTCACCGAGGGGTTCTGGACATTCAGATGACCAGCACGGAGCTTCAAAACATCGTTACGGATATTATGGACTATGCGGCTCTTGATTCGGGAAAGCTGGAGCTCTCCCCTCGCCCCTATAACATCACTTCCACCCTTAACGATGTTATGAATAGAACCGTATTCGATATGAAGGACAAGAATCTTGAACTGATTTTCGACTGTGATCCCAATATCCCATGCCTTCTGGAGGGAGACGAACTTCAGCTCAGAAGAGTTCTCAACAATCTGGTAAGCAACGCGATTAAATTCACCAACGAAGGCGGTGTAATAGTAAAGGTCAGCTATCGTCCCGAGGACTACGGAATCAATCTTATTATCTCCGTAAAGGATACGGGAAGCGGACTTAGTCTGGAAGAACAGGATCAGATAACCAGAGGCTTCTACCAGACTGACAGCGACAGAAACCGCAGAAATTCCGGAATCGGTCTTGGTCTTCCTATCTCCACAGAGTTGATTAAGAAGATGGACGGGTTCCTTACCATCAAATCTCAGGTTGGAGAAGGAAGCGAATTCTCCTTCGCAATACCTCAGAAGGTGCTTAACGACCAGCCCTGCATTTCCATAAGCCACCCGGGACAGATTAAGTTGGTTTGGTATTATAACCCACCCCTTACGGTTTCCTCCATCAGAGAGGCCTTTATGGAGCAGGTCGATCACTTCTCCGATTATTTCGGAATCTTTGCTCAGCGTGCCACCTCCCTGGAGGAATGTAAGAGACGTATTAGCCAGGGTCAGGGCGTTCACCTGATCATAGGTCAGCACGAATATATGGCGAATAAGCAATTCTTTGATGAACTGTCAAAGACCGTTCCCGTCATTCTCATAGCAAAGAGAAACGAGGCCTTAAACCCCGCACCTCACATCCACGTTCTCTATACCCCTTACAACGCTTTGATGTTGGCGGAAATACTGAATGGAAGAGAGCAGGCCTCCGCAACGAGAAAGAGAGAAAAGAAAAAATTCATAGCTCCTACGGCAAAGATTCTGGTTGTGGACGACAATCTGATGAATCTGAAGGTTGTGGAAGGCTTGCTGCGTAAATACAGAGTGCGACTTGTGGCGGCATACTCCGGCGAAGACGCTCTAAACATTGTGGACTCCAAGGACTTCGATCTGGTATTCATGGATCATATGATGCCGGGAATGGACGGCGTGGAATGCTTCCACCTTATCAGAGCCAAGGAGGATCCATACTTTGCTCACGTTCCAATCGTAGCTCTTACGGCCAACGCAATTACCGGATCCAGGGAGATGTTCCTGGCAGAGGGCTTTAACGAATTCGTGGCGAAGCCAATCGACACCACCCATCTTGATGATGTGCTTAGGAGATTTATCCCCTTCGAGAAGCAGATCTATGACGACGACAGAGCCGGTGCAACCAAGGAAGAAATCGCCAAGGCTGCTCAGGAAATCAATTACGATAATAAGACCGAGGAAAGCTCCAAGGGAGCTGCTCCGGAAACCACCTCCCCTGCAGCAACGGAAACTCAGGAGGTTAACGCTCCTACCCCATCCGAGGAGGGAGATCCCTTCGATAAGCTTCAGGGGATCGACAAGGACACCGCCCTTATGTACTGCGGAGACTTGGGGGACTTTAAGGAGCTAGCTCAGATTTACTGCGAGAATGGTAAGGATTATCTGATGGATCTTCAGACTTCCTTCGATTCAATGGACCTTAAGCAATACTCCATCATTTCCCATACGGTAAAGAGCACATCCAAGACACTGGGTGCCCTTCACCTTTCAGATCTGGCCTTTGCTCAGGAAATGGCAGCAAAGGAGGAGCGTCAGGATGATGTAAAAGCTCAGCATGAAGAATTCAAGGATGAATACTCCAAAGTCCTTAAAATGCTGGGTGAGTTTGTGGGACTGGAAACCCCTGCGGAAGAAGGCGAATCAACAAAGTCCGAAGAGGACAGGGCTCCTTCCCCGGGGGTTAATCTGGACTTCAGCAAAGATATCGGAGATTGGATGGCCATCAAGGAAAAACTTCTGGAATGCCTCGAGGCCTATGAGACCGGTACTTTTGATGACAATATTAAGGAATTAAAGGGCAGAACCCTTAACGGCAAGCCCCTGGATGAGTTACTTGCGGGAGTTATTAAGAAGGCCGCCGGTTTCGACTTTGAAGGTGCTATTGCAGAACTTAAAGAGATTGGAGGGAAATAGTCATGTTAAAGAAAATAAAAGAAATGACATATTCCGATAAGCGTTCCCTCCAAGAGAGAAAATTCATTCTTGCGGGAATCATAGGATGCCTGTCCATTCTTGCCGTTCTGTTAAGCGTAATCACAACCAACCAGAGCGTAATATTTGCGGTCATCCTTTCCCTGACCTTTATCGTCTTCCTCGGAATAATTTCCTTCACCATAAGGACGAAGCGATTTAATCTGGGAGGATCGCTAATAATACTTATAAGCAATCTGATGATCTTGCCTATAGGCTATCTATTGGGCGGCGGTGTATTCAGCGGCGCTCCCCTTTGGTTCGTCGTAGGCATGGTATTCGTCTTCGTTCTCTTCAGAGGAAAGCTCTTCTGGATGTATTTCATCCTGACCTTCCTTTCCTTTGGGGTATCCTTCTATATCGGAGCAACCCATCCTGAATGGGTAGTTTCCCTGGATGAAGGATATAGCATCCATACAGACGCATTTATAGCGGCCATATCCGTATCCGTACTCTGCGGATTACTGTTTAAGTTCCAAAGCATGGTTTTGGAACACGAGCTCAAGAAAGCGGAGGATCAAAAGATCGAGATAGAGAGGCTGAACGAAGCCCAGAGTTCCTTCTTCTCCTCCATGAGCCACGAGATAAGAACTCCAATCAACACCATCATCGGTCTTAACGAAATGACCATGAGAGAGCCCCAACTTCCCAACGAGATTCTGGAAAACACCCTTAATATTCAGAACGCCAGTAAGATGCTTCTCTCCCTCATTAACGATATTCTGGACATGTCCAAGATTCAGTCCGGAAATATGCAGATTGTTCCCGCAGCCTATGAAACCAGCCACCTCCTAAGCGAGATTACCAATCTCCACTGGAACAGGGCTTCGGAAAAGAATCTCCGTTTTGAGATTCAGATAGGAGAAGACATCCCCTCCACCCTTTACGGAGACGACACAAGAATCAAACAGATAATCACCAACCTTCTCACCAACGCCATCAAATATACGGAGGAAGGTTATGTAATCATGCGTTTCGGCGGCGAACGGGTCAACGACAATAAATATCTCCTTCAGGTGGAAATCGAAGACAGCGGCATTGGAATCAGAAAAGAAAACATCCAATACCTCTTCGATACCTTCCGCCGTATCGAAGGAAGCGATACCAAGAATATCGAGGGTACCGGCCTTGGTCTCTCCATCTCCAAGCAACTTGTGGATATGATGGACGGAAAGATTTCCGTAAACAGCATCTATACCAAGGGTTCCACCTTCCGTGTGGAGATTCCTCAGGAAATCGTAAACAGCAAGGAGATGGAATATCGCACTCCCGGTATCGTTGCCAAGGTGCAGCCTGACTATCATCAGTCCTTCGAGGCACCAAAGGCTACGGTTCTTATCGTTGACGATAACGATATGAACAGAATCGTTTGCAGAAAGCTTCTCCGCTCCACCAGAGTACAGGTGGATCTGGCTGAATCCGGAAGAGAGTGCTTGGAAAAGACCAGAGAAAAGCACTATGACGCCATCTTCATGGATCACGAGATGCCTCAGATGGACGGAATAGAGGCTCTGAGAAGACTTCGTCAGCAGCCTGACGGATTGTGCAGGAATACACCTGTTGTAGCCCTTACAGCCAATGCGGGAAGCGATAAGGAAGCCTTCTATCAGGAACAGGGCTTCTCCGCCTATATATCAAAGCCCATTCAGTCCAGCCGCCTGGAAGCCATACTCCTGGCCTGCCTGCCGGAGGATTTGATCGAGCAGAACTTCACCAAGAACGAGGAAGAGACTCTTAATATACTCAATATGGTTCAGCAGAAGCCATTTATCATTACCACCGATTCCATTGCTGATTTGACGGAAGAAATAATCAGCAAATACGAAATCATGGTAATGCCCTATTATATCCAGACGGATCAGGGTCGCTTCAGGGACAAGGAAGAAATAGACGCCACCAATCTCCAGCAATATATTCTGAACGGAGATCACGACGTTCACTCCATGCCCGCTTCCGTAGAGGAATACGAGAAGTTCTTCGGAACCGCACTGTCCAAGGCCAGAAAGGTTATCCACCTCTCTGCCATGAAGAATATAAGCAGAGCCTATGACAATGCTGTTCTTGCTGCAGAAAGCTTTGGTAATGTTCAGGTAGTTGATTCGGGAATGCTTTCCAGCGGAATCGCCCTTATGGTTATCAGAGCATCCGAGCTGCTCCAGAGAGGAATCAGAACCACCGAGGTTCTTCAGGATCTGGAAAGATACCGCAAGAAGATCAGCATAAATTACCTGGTACCTGCCATTGACCAAACCAATAGCAAATACCATCTGCCAATCTTCTATCGCATGATCATAAACAGCTTCAACCTGGAGCCCAGCTTTACGATTAAGCGAGGAAAGCTTGCCATCAACAAGCTTATGATGGGATATGTAAGGACAACCTCAGAGCAGTTCATCAAGATCTGCCTCTCCAACCCGCAGAACATCAATACCAAACGTCTCTTCGTAACCTTCTCCGGTTGCTCCAGAGACGATCGTGAGCATATTCTTCAGGAGATCCAGCGCTATGTTCAGTTTGACGAGATAATCGTAAACAAAGCATCCGCTGCCACATTCATCAACTGCGGTCCCAACTCCTTCGGATTGGCATACGAAAGAAAGGACAAGAAATAAGACAAATATAGAAGCGGGCCTTACTAATTATGTAAGGCCCGCACTTTTATTGGAATTGCTTTTGTTTCCATCCACCTTTCCACTAATTGGGAAGGGTGATGGTAACCTTGGTTCCCTCTCCCAAGGTGCTGTCGATTATCATCTCTCCTCCAAGATCCTTTTCCATTCTCTCCTGGATTCCTATAAGTTCTCTGTGGGTTTTATCGGTGATCTTATTGATATCGAATCCCACACCGTCATCCTCAACTATGATTTTAACTCCAGCAGCCAATCTCCTGGTTTGGATTGTAACGGTTCCCGGTCTGTCCAGATCCCTTATGCCGTGCTTTACTGCATTCTCCACAAGAGGTTCAATGGTTAAAGGCGGAATCTTGAAATCATCCACATCTATATCGTATTTTACATTCAGCTGATCACCAAAACGCATCTTCTCAAGAGCCAAATAACTCTTAATCTGATTGAGCTCCTGGGAGAAAAGCACCGGCTCCGGATCCTCGATAGTTTCAAGGGTATTCCTCAGATAGTCGGAAACATAGCCAACTGCCTCTTGGGCCTTGCTTGGATCCATATCGCAGAGATAATAGATATTGGTCATTACATTATAGATATAATGGGGTTTCATTCTCCCTGCAGCCAGGAGCAAACGGTTCTGAAGATTAATCATATCCGCCTCTCTAAGGGCCTCTTCTACCTCTGAATGGTAGCCAATGTATGTGACCATAAGGCCGATTATGAAAGCCGGGAAAACCAGGGCAGTTTCTTTGGACGGTGGATCAATTAATGCTGCCAGGACAGTGAGCCCAGGAGGGCACAGA
>CAJOQI010000102.1 GCA_905236895.1 uncultured Peptostreptococcaceae bacterium
CCTCAACCCTTTCGGGTCAGATTCTTATTTATGCTCTTCCTCGAATTTCTTCAGGAACTCAACCAAGGCTTCCGCCCCTTCCTTTGGCATCGCGTTATATACGGAAGCTCTTAGGCCTCCTACGCTCTTATGCCCCTTAAGATTGTCGTAGCCTGCGGCCTTTGTTGCCTTCACAACTTCTGCATCAAGCTCTGCACTTTCGGTAACAAAGGGTATATTCATAAGGGAACGACATTCCTTATCAACTGTACCGTTGAACATTTCGGAAGCATCCAGGAAATCGTAGATAATCTGAGCCTTCTCAATATTTCTTCTGTGCATCTCCTCAAGACCGCCAATGCTCTTAAGATATTTGAATACTTTGCCGCAGCAATAGATGGCCCAGCAGTTGGGAGTATTATACATGGACTGGTTTTCAGCATGGGTGTCATATCTCATATAGATAGGCATCTTGGGATCCACATCATCTCTGATAAGATCCTTTCTGATGATTACCACAACCATTCCTGCAGGTCCCACGTTCTTCTGAACTCCCGCATAAATCATTCCGTAGTCGGAAACATTGCAGGGTTTGGATAGGAACATGGAGCTTTGATCGGATACCAGAATATGTCCCTTGGTATTGGGCAGATTCTGCCATGTTACGCCGTGAATGGTTTCGTTTTCGCAGATATATACATAGTCCGTATCCTCAGGTATATCAAGGTCGGAGCAATCGGGAATATAGCTGTAGTTTCTGTCCTTTGATGAAGCGGCAACTATTACCTCTCCGTATTTCTTGGCTTCTTCAATGGCCTTCTTGGACCAAGAGCCTGTTTCTATATACACGGCCCTGCCATTTTTCATGAGATTCCATGGAATTGCGGCAAACTGAAGGGTTGCACCACCCTGAATGAACAGCACTTCATAATTATCCGGAATATTCATCAGCTCTCTTAAATCGGCTTCCGCCTCATCTACAATCTGCTGGAATACTGCCGAACGGTGGGACATTTCCATAACGCACATTCCGCTTCCGCCGTAGTTCATCATCTCATCTCTGATTTCTTCCAGAACCGGCTCAGGCATCATTGCGGGGCCTGCGGAAAAATTATAAACCCGATCGTATTTCACTTTTGTCCTCCTATTATCAAACAAAGGAATATTTTCCAAGTCCAAAGTATATCACTTGCCCAATACCTCCGCAAGGATATACCCGGACTTTCCCCAATAGTTTTGAAATTATTTCTCTTTTTTCCCCTTCAGAACAAATTCTCCCCTGATTTATTCATTTCTTCCTTGAAAAAAATATTTTGATGATGACCAGAGCGATTATCACCACCGCTATAACACCGATGATTGCAAATAGACTTATTCCTTCAGAGGTTGTGGGCTGAATCGGTGCAAGATCTGCAAAAGCAACCGAAGGAATGGCCATGGCGATTAGCATGAATACCGTGATTAGAATACGCTTTTCCATATTAGTCCTCCTATAATTATCGACGATAGATTTAATATCAGGGATAGAAGAAATGGATTTCTTCTATCTTCCAAATAGACTTTGTAAATCAGACCTTCAACCAGGACCACCAAGGGTTCCAGCACTCCATAAGTAAGCGGAAGACCCGTATCTATAATTCCTTCTACCCTCAGTATGATAAGCAGCAGATTGATGGACAGATTGGTTGCTATATTTACCAGGAGAATCAGCAGCAAGTTCCTGCTTCCCCTGATACCAATAACAAAAGCAACTCCAATCTCTATTGCCATTGTTAAAACCAAGGTAAGAATTAATCCCCTTAACATCGCTTCGTTCATCTCTACCACTCTTCCTTCTTTGGTAGAGCGGGAATAAGGACGGCCAAGGAAAGAATGCTTCCCACAAGGCCCAGGATCCATGTGGCCGGTGTGGGAATCAGGCTGATGAACCAGGGTAAATATCCAACAAATAAACCGAGGGTAAGTATTCCGAAAGCAAAGCCCGGAGTTTCCGGCATCCTCTTAACCAAAGCATATAGGGTAATGGGCATGGTCATATTGAAGAATAAGAGCGCAAGACTTCCTGCCAAAGGATCATTCCCAAAAACAAATGCTATAGCCGCAATGGGAAGGGATATGATCGCTGCCTTTCTATATCCCATTTTTGCTCCAAGGAAACCTCCTGCCGCTTTTCCAATCGCAACAGCTATGACTGCCATTAATCCCATATTGAATCCCGTCTTCCAAGGGAAGGTTGCTGCCATTCCCACATAGGATCTGATAACCACGCAGATAAAGCAGCAGGCTATTACAAGGATAAGTTTGGATGTAATCTTGCCTTGGTTTCCATCCATGGACTCTTCCACTGTGGAACCTCTTTTTATTTCTGCTCCTGCATCCTCTTCCACTTCAGTTTTTTCTTTCTTCCTATGATAGATTTTTATATCTTCCGTTAGCTGAAGGTTTTGCTGTCTCCTCTTCTCCAGATAGAACCAAAGGAGGATCGTATAGAATCCAAGGATTACCAATATGGCCATGATTTCCGTGGCGTCCACAACAAGCCCCAGAGCCCCTTCATGTTGGAATTGAGTTCCCAGATAAAGACCGATAGCTCCCGGGGCCACGAATACCCCAAGGCCTCTTCCCTTCATTAGCCTGAGATTGTCCTCTTCTATGGCCATCACTCCTCCTCCCACATGGAAGAGAGCGTTACCCAAACCAAGAATCCAAACAAAGGTAAATGCCCCAACCATGGTAAGGATGACACCGATAGCCGTAAAAATGAAGGCAACCAATTCTCCTTCTCCTTTTTTATGCTTCTCCCTATTCTTTGCAGATGCTTTTCTCATTCCATCCAGAAGGGCTCCCAAGGGCATCTGAAGAGCAAAGGCACAGAAGTTATATGTTATAGCTACTGTTGCTGCATTTTCCTTGGTTATAAACCAGGAAAAAATGCTTATGGCACAGAGCATGTCCACGAAGAAGTGGAGTATTGAAAGTACACCGATTTTCTTCATGCCTACACCACCTTATTCCCCTGGATCTCAGCCAGGCCTTCGTGGCAGGCGGCTATGAAGTTTTCCGCCGCCTTTGTTTGATAATGCTCCTTCATATGAGCGATAACCAGGGTTCCCGTGGTTTCCGGAGTTCTGAAGGGGAAGAATTCCACCGTCCTCTCCTCCTGAGATGGCCTTGGGATACACCAAAGGAAGAGCTCCGGATAGACGGTAACTCCCATGCCTCTTGATGCCAGCTCATAGGCCGTCTCTATGTTTTCCGTTTCAAGAACAACCTGAGGCTTAAAGCCGCTCTGCTCCATATATGAATCTATAACCGTGCGGACACGGTTTCCTTTGTTAAGGAGAATGAAGGGAAATCTTTCGAACAAAAAGAGATCCAGATTTCTGTCGCATTCGCTGATGATGGCATCAAGGCATGCGCTATAGTTCTCTATTAAAAGAGGCTTGGGCACCACCAAGAAGAGCCTCTCCTCCGCCAGCTTTTCCTGAACCATCCCCTCTCTTTCCGCCGTGGTGAAGTCGATCATCAGATCCAGATCGCCCTTTCTAAGGGCCTCCTCCATGGTGGAAGAAACATCCTCAACCAGCTTCACATCCATCAAAGGATAGGCCTTCCTGAATCTTGGAAGGATCGACGGAAGAATGGCGCGACCGCAGGTATGGGATATGCCTACCCTCAGCTCACCGATTTGGTCGCTGACCGCATCCTTTGCCATCTGATTAATTTCTCTTTCAAGGGTCCCCGCCTGTTTGGCATATTCAACCATCCTTCTTCCTGCCTGGGTCAGAGACAGATTGGGAGAACGATTAAAAAGTTTAACGTTAAGCTCCCTTTCCAGCTTACCTATGTGGCTGGAAAGGGCCTGTTGGGAAATATACAGTTTATTTGCGGCTCTGGTGATATTCATCTCCTCCACCGCAGTCAAAAAATACTTTAAGGTGGTGAAATTCATATATTTCCTCCAAAAACAGTATAACACCACCTTCTTCCACAATCAATAGGTTGTGGAAATCAAAATTATTTATATGTTTTGCATGTGGCTACTATGGTGTTATGATGAAATATACTTGGATTAGAGAATTATTGAAAGGAAATAGCCCCAAATGGAGAAAGAACAAAAAGAGCTGGTTATAGAGCCTTCTTGGTGTAAGGGCTGCGGAATCTGCGTTGCCTTTTGCCCCGTAAAGGCTCTGGAAATCGTCGGTGAGAAAGCCAGACTCAAAGAGGATAACAATTGCGTCCTCTGTGGCCAATGCGAAATGCGTTGCCCCGACTATGCCATTTATCTCAAAGATAAGGAGGTGAATGGCTAATGGCAACGAAAAAAGTTTTGCTTCAGGGTAATGAGGCCTGCGTAGAAGGCGCTATTGCGGCAGGAATGAGATTCTATGCCGGTTATCCTATCACCCCCTCCACGGAAATCGCCGAAACCTGTTCCATAAGGCTTCCTCAGGTTGGAGGACATTTCATTCAGATGGAAGACGAGATTGCTTCCATAGCTGCTGTAATCGGCGCATCTGCTGCCGGTGCCAAAAGCATGACCGCAACCTCCGGTCCGGGATTTTCACTTAAGCAGGAAAATATCGGCTATGCATGCCTTGCCGAAATCCCCTGCGTTATAGTTGACGTTCAGCGCTGCGGTCCCTCCACGGGACTCGCCACCGCCCCTTCTCAGGGAGACTATCAGCAATCAAGGTGGGGAACCCACGGAGATCACCCCATGATAGTCATCTCCCCAGCCACGGTTGAAGAATGTTATACCAAGGCAATCAGAGCCTTTAATCTAAGCGAAAAATACCGCACCCCGGTAATCTTTTTGATGGATGAGATTGTTGGCCATATGAGAGAAGGTATTGAGATTCCCGATCCCGGCCAATACGAAATCTTAAACCGCCGAATTGCCGGAAACGACGGCGCCTATAAATTCGCCTACAGAGTACCTGCGGACCAAATCAGTCCGGGGCTTAAGGCCTTTGGTGAAGGCGAGCGCTACAATATGACAGGTCTTGTTCACGATTATTCCGGCTTCCCCACCAATTCCACCGACATCGCCCAGGAACTTATCACCAGACTTATGGAGAAGGTTCTTAAACATAAGGACGACATAGGCGAAATCGATGAATATATGATGGAAGACGCGGACCATGCGGTTATCTGTTTCGGAGGAACAACGGGAGCCGTTAAGGACGCCATCAAAGAAGCCAGAGCAAAGGGCATAAAAGTCGGAATGTTTAGACCCATTACCGTTTGGCCCTTCCCCGACGAGGAAGTTTCTTCTCTGGCGGATAGAGTTAAATCCGTCATAATGGTGGAACATAACTACGGACAGATGCTTAGAGAAGTTAAGAGAAATATTCAGGGAAGAATACCCGTGGAGTTTATCGGTCGCATTAACGGAACCGTAATTCCACCGGAGGAGATCCTTCAGAAAATTCAGGAGGTGGAGAAGAATGCCAAGTGATTTAATCTATAAATATATGCGTATCGACCATCTCCCTCATATCTGGTGTGCCGGCTGCGGCAACGGCACCCTTACAAGGGACGTGGTTGTGGCTATCGACCAGCTTTGCAACGATCCCGAGGTTCATATCGAGAGAGACAAGGTTGTAATCGTATCGGGAATCGGTTGTTCATCAAGAGCCGCCGGCTATATGGACTTCCCCTCCCTTC